>JBKJKB010000194.1:0-3396 GCA_046597675.1 Gemmatimonadaceae bacterium | reverse complement strand
CTGAGAACCCCGTATGCCGCATGGACCTGCTCGTCGAACTGAAATGAGTTGCTGAGGTTGCCGTCGAGTGTCCAATTGCCGCTGTCGCTCGCGTCGGTGAAGACCGAGTAGTCGCGGTCCAGCCAGCGGGACGTGCCCTTGTAGCCGGTCTCGAGCTTGGTGCGCTCTCGGAGCGTGCGGGTGTAATCCACCTGCGCGATCGCCTGCTCGGTGACTGCGTCGAGCTCGTTGCGCTCGCCTTCGGTCTGCGCGTTGGTGGAAATCGCCTGCCGCCAGAGAGTGTTATTGTCGTCGTCCGACGACCGATTGAGTCGCATCTCCGCGCCGAACTCGTGCTTGCGCGCTTCGATGATCCGCCTGAAGGCCAGCGTGTAGTCCGCGACAAAGCCGGTGACGCCCGCGTCCCGAATGCGGCTGTAACGGCCGGTCTCGGTGCGGATGCGGTCCAGTTCCGTGTAGCCCATGACCGACGCGACGGTGGAGTTGCGGCGGTTGAGGGACAGGATGTTGGAGATGACGTCGCGCTTGTTCGGCTTGAAATCGACGTTGGTGTTGAAATTGTGTCCTGCGTTACCGGCGTCGTCGGCGATGTCCTGCTCCGTGAAGGACAACGGATTGAACAGCGCGTCGTGCCGCTCGCGGTCGTTGATTCCCACTATCGACCGCTCGTCGGAGTTAAAGCCGTAGCTCGAGAAGAGCGTGAACCGTCCGGCCTGGTAGCCCAGGTTGCCGCTCGCGTTGTACCGCTTCGAGGGCGACCCACCGGCCGTGAATCCGCCGCTCAGCCCCAGGTCCACGTTGTCCTTGAGGACGATATTGATGATGCCCGCCATTCCTTCCGGATCGTGCCGCGCGGAAGGCGTCGGGACGACCTCGATCCTCTCGACGATGTTCGCCGGGAGCCCCTTCAGGTACGCGCCCAGCTGCTCGCCGCGGATCGGAGCGGGCCGGCCGTTGATCTGAATCGCGACGTTCTCGTTGCCGCGCAGGCTGACCTTCCCATCACCGTCGACTTCGACTGATGGCGTGGCCTGCAGAACTTCGCTGGCGTTGGTCGCGGCTGGCGCGACCTGCTTGGCCTGGTAGCTGTTCCGGTCGGGCTCGATCGCCACGGCTGAGCGCTCCGCCTCTACTTCGACAGTCGAGAGCTCGATGGCGACGCGCGGCAGCTGAATCCCGGAGATCGTCGTCGACGGCTTCTCGGGCGTCACGCTGAAATCCGGAGTCGTGCGCGGGCTGAACCCGAGCTGCGTGATGCGGAGGTAGTATGTGCCGGGGCGCAGGCCCTGGATGCGAAACGCGCCGTCGTCACCCGCGATCGCGCCGGCGACCAGGGACGAATCGCGCTTGCTCCGGACCGTGATGGTAGCTCTGCCGATCGGGGCCTTGTCGCCTTCCGCGACAACAGTGCCGCGAACTTCTCCGGGGCCGACCGGCGGCGGGCCGGCGGGACGCGGCGGCGTCTGTTGCGCTTGTATCGAGGCAGCTGCCATGAGGGTTAACAGCCCGGGGAGGGCGAAGGATGCGCGTTTCATCGGTAGATCTCGTTTAGTGTATGTGTCCTGCGCGGGCCGGGCGGCCTCCCCGCGAACCGTCCCACTGCGCTACTTACGACAGAGCGACCCGGAGGTTTCAGTGGTTGCGGCGAGGGCCGCCGCTTCCAGGACATGCAGGTGACTTTATGCAGCGAGGCTCCTAGAGTTCATGGCTGTCGCTCTCCGGTCGTGCAGTCCGGAACCATTTCCAAGGCGCAATGAAATTATGGCTCGATGCCGACGCGACGCCGCGCGAAGTCAAAGAGATCTGCTTCCGGGCCGCGCAGCGGCTGAAGCTCGCGACGGTGCTGGTGGCGAATCAGCGCATCCAGCTACCGCTCGGTAGCTCGCACGTATCGGCGGTTCGCGTGGACGGCGGTCCCGACGTCGCGGATCTTTACATCGCCGAGCACGCCGCGAGTGGGGACGTCGCGGTGACAGCCGACATTCCGCTGGCCGCGTTGCTGGTGCCGAAGGGCGTCATGGTCATCGATCCGCGCGGTGACGAGTACACGGAGGAGAGCATCGGCGAGCGGCTGTCGGTTCGCAACTTCATGGGCGGCCTGCGCAGCTCCGGCGTCGAGACCGGTGGACACGGCGTCTTTGGCGCGCGCGAGAAGCAGGCATTCGCGAACGCGCTGGACCGCGCGCTCACCCGGGCGGCGCGTCGGCCAGCAGCGCCGGATCCACCGACTGCGCGGTGATCTCGAATACGAGGCTTTCGCGGTCGATCACGGCGAAAGCCTCGCCTGACTGCATCGCTCCGGTCTTGCTCGCGCTATGCTGCCGAGCCGCTCTTCGCCAGCTCGTAAATCGAGCCGCCGGCGGCCGCGACGTGGGCGAGCTGGGTCTCCGGCATTGCAAAATGTTTGAGCGCAGCGCTCTCGACTTTCTCCTCGCCGCCGCCCTTGTTGAGCGCCGCGCGGCGGATTCGCTTCGCCTGGCGAAGTGGCAACGCGCCCGCGGGATCGAGCGCCACGACCTCCGATGAATCGAACCGGTTCAGAAAATCCACGATGTAGTTGAACGACCGGTTCATGTACGCCGCCGATTCATCGTCGCCCAGATCCCAGCGGCTGTTCTCCGATATCATCTGGAAGATCCGCTGCCAGCCGTCCGAGTCCGCCACGCGCACCATCCCGCGAAAGATCCGGCGATTGGTGGGAGTGCTAAAGATCGTCGGACTCAGTATCCGGTCGAGGTGCGCGTCCGAATGCTCGTGGTCGCGGAGGATCACCTCGCGCGCCAGCCCCGAGAACCGCTCGCCAAGGTGCATCTCGAACCGGCTCTCCCAGTAGCTGTGGCCGATCGCGCTGGTCGTGGACGTGACCGTGAGCTGCCGCGGCACAAAGTAGTTGTGCGCGACGGAATCGGCCGCGAGGTGCGCGAGATAGCCCAACGCGAAGCTGCGTACGGGATCGTTACGCGCGCGCTCGTGAATCTCGAGCCCGACCGTCCACGAATGACAGTGCCGGCCCGCGAGGGCGTACTTCTTGGCCATGCTCGTGTCGGCTGCGATCGACCCGTACAGAAAATCGTGCGGAAAGGCCGAGATGAGCGCCGCGATGTTGCCGGGCACGAGGTGCAACGACTTGAGCAGCGCCTCGCCGAGGAAGATGTGCGTGCCCGGCGTCCAGGCGTACGCGACCTCGGGAGTGAGGGCGAGGAGCCCGATTGCTGCGATCGCCGCGATCGCCGCGCTCGCCGCGACTCCAGCCCACGCAAGAAGCCGGGGCAGTGCTACGATGCGTAAGGCCGGGGTCGATGCCGTCCCCGTAGGTCGCGTCTTAGCTCGCGCGGTTTGCGAGCGTAGCGACCGCAGGGGACTGCGTCGATCCCGGCCCGCGCACCAAACGTTAAA
>JBKJKB010000117.1:0-5255 GCA_046597675.1 Gemmatimonadaceae bacterium | reverse complement strand
CTGGCACTTCCGCCAGACCGGACAAGAAGGTGAAGAGCACTTCATGCCGACGATCAACCAGCTGGTCCGCAAGGGCCGCGTGCCGCAGAAGGTCAAGTCCAAGGTTCCGGCCATGGAATCCAACCCGCAAAAGCGCGGCGTCTGCACGCGGGTTTATACTACCACCCCGAAAAAGCCGAACTCGGCGCTGCGCAAGGTCGCGAAGGTCCGCCTCACCAACGGCTTCGAAGTCATCGCCTATATCCCGGGCGAAGGACACAACCTGCAGGAACACTCGATCGTGCTCGTGCGCGGGGGCCGCGTGAAGGATCTGCCGGGCGTCCGCTATCACATCGTTCGCGGCACCCTCGACGCGTCGGGCGTCAATGGCCGCAACAAGAGCCGTTCGAAGTACGGCACCAAGAAGCCAAAGGCTGGAGCAGCCGCAGGAGGTAAGAAGTGAGCCGCCGCAAAAACGCGATCAAGCGTCCCGTTCCCGCGGACGCGCGCTACGACAGTCAGACCGTTTCGAAGTTCATCAACGTGCTGATGCTGCAGGGCAAGAAGTCCACGGCCGAGCGCATTTTCTACGGCGCGATGGACGTCGTCGAGGCGAAGACGAGTCAGCCGGGCGTGAATATTTTCAAGCAGGCGCTCGCCAACCTCAAGCCCGTCGTCGAAGTGAAGAGCCGCCGTGTTGGTGGCGCGACGTACCAGGTGCCGGTCGAAGTCCGTCCGGACCGCCGCACCGCGCTCGCGATGCGCTGGCTGATCTCGTTCTCGCGCGATCGCAGCGAGAAGTCGATGGCGGAGAAGCTCGCCACGGAAGTCGTTTCGGCGTCCAAGGGAGAAGGCAACGCGCTGAGGGAGAAGGAAGACACCCACCGCATGGCCGAAGCCAACAAGGCGTTCGCGCATTATCGCTGGTAAGCGCCAACATGTCGCTGTAAAAAAAGCCCCCGTCCGATGTTCCGGACGGGGGCTTTTCTTGTAGTACTTCGGTTACGGGTTCTCGCGCAGAATCTGCTGGCGATACGCCTCGCTCGCGTAGATGGCTACTTCCACGCGACGATTTCGTGCTTTTCCTTCTTCCGATGCGTTGGAGAACACCGGCTCGCTCTCGCCCCTGCCGACTGCGGTCAACCGGCCGGCCGCGACGCCGCGCGATTGCAGGTAAGCCGATGCCGCACGCGCGCGCCTCTCGGAAAGCCCATGGTTGTATGTATCGGTCCCGTCGCTGTCCGTGTGACCGACGATCATGAGCGACGAATTCGGATACTTCTGGAGGCTGGTTGCGAGCTCGTTGAGGTTGGTGCGAGCGGCTGGCAGCAGCACGTCCGAATTGTACGGGAACAGAATCCCCGATTCGAACGTGACCGCGATGCCTTCTCCCACGCGCTGCACGGTCGCGCCTGGAATCCGGTCGCCGATCTCCTTCGCCTGCTGATCCATCTGGTGGCCGATCACGGCTCCGGCGGCTCCGCCGAGGACGGCGCCGATGATCGCGCCGCGCGCGGTGGATCCCGTCTGGTTGCCGATCACGCCGCCGACGACGGCGCCCGTCCCAGCGCCTATCACGGCGCCGCGGTCGCGATTACTCATGGTGCTGCATGCCGTGGCGGTCATTGACACGGCGAGCAAGCCACCAAGTAGCTGAATTCTTCCGATTCTGTTGGACATGTTGAATGTTTCCTGGCTGAATGAACCCTCTAGGACCATCAAAATGGGTGCCACGGTAGACCCCGCGCGCAGGGAACATCCAGATATTTTCGCCCTGCGATCCGCGCTGGGCCGCATTGTCATGTTTGTCGCGCTCGGCTGCGCGCAGGATGAAGTCGCCCTGGCAGCGAAGCCGGCGGTTGCGACGCCGGTTCCGATCGTGGATATGTCGCCGTCTGCGCAACGGCCGCGTCTGCCCGCCGAGACGCCTGTAGTTGGCCCCGAGCCGGTCGCTTCGACCCTGCCGCGGCCAGTCCCTTCCCGCGGCGCGTCCGTCATCGGCACCGGCGACATCGCCATTCTGCGCGCCAAGGGTTTGATCGTACCGGTCGCCGGTGTGAGGGCCGCACAGCTCGTGGGCAGCTTTGGCGACGCGCGCGGTACTCGCGGGCATGAAGCGATGGACATCGGTGCGCCGCGGGGAACTCCGGTGCTCGCCGCGGATGACGGCACGGTGCTGAAGCTATTCACCAGCCGCGGAGGCGGCCTGACTATCTACGTCGCGGACGCCACGAAGAGGTTCATCTACTACTACGCGCATCTCGACGCGTACGCGCCGGCGCTGGCGGAAGGGCAGGCAGTCGCGAAAGGACAGCAGATCGGCACAGTGGGCACAACCGGCAACGCGCCCCCGAACACTCCGCACCTGCACTTCGCGATTCTGCGCAACGACGACATGACCAGGTGGTGGACCGGGACGCCGATCGACCCGTTCCCGTTCCTTCGCTCTACGGCCGCTCCATAGCCGTTCGGCAGTAGCTAGCCTTTGCGCTTCGCGCTTGCCTGACGCTCGGCGCGCTTGCGCGGAGTACCGAGGTCGTGGTTGTGGCGATCCTCATCCCGCGCCAGGCGGGTCTTCTCGCTCAGCTTCTCGGCGTCATCGTGCTGCTCCCGGCTCTCGAACAATCGATCCTTGCCGCGGGTGTCGTGCTTCCTGATTTCGTCAGGATCGTGCGCGGGCCCTGAGCCTTTCGAGGCAGCGCCGCTCGCCTCGACGTGCTGCTGGCGGAGAAAGTTGGTCGTTTTCTGACCGTGCTGTCCTTCCGCATGCTGCTGCGCTGGCGCCTGATTCCCGCCGTTCTTCTTGTTCTTGCTCATCGACATCGCTCCATCGTACGAGTGAGTCCCGCAAAGGACCAGAGTGGCAATCCCCGTGCCCCCGGCCGCCTCCGGCGCTCACACGGGCGGGCCACAGGTAGGAGCTACGGGTCGATGGTCAGCGTGATGAGGTTATCGAGCTGCACGACGTGCTCGCGAGTCGCGAGCGCACCGTGAGAATCCGCTGAGCCTCTATGCCGAATCTGAGGGAATCGATCCGGCTATGGAGGCAACAAGTGTTCCTCGCTATTGGGGGTTTGCCACGCTCGGATCGTTCAGCAGAAACTGCCTGACGAACTGAATGGTGGCGTAGTACTGCGCATCGGCGTTGTTCTTCTTTCGAAAGCCGTGACCTTCGTCCATCGCGAGCAGGTACCAGACGGGGCCGCGATTGCCGCGCACGGCGCGCACGATCTGCTCGGCTTCCGAGCGCGGCACGCGCGGGTCGTTAGCGCCCTGGATTACGAACAGCGGCTTGGCGATGCTCGCGACGTTGGTGAGCGCGGCGGTGCTGTCCATCCACGCGCGCATGGCGGGATCGCGCTCGTCCCCATATTCGGCGCGGCGCAGATCGCGCCGGTATGATTCCGTGTTCTGCAGAAAGGTCGCGAGGTTGGACATGCCGACGACGTCAACCGAGCAGCAGATCCTGTCGTTGAACATCGTCGCGACCATGAGCGTCATGTATCCGCCGTAGCTCCCTCCGGTGATCAGGACTTTGGAGGCGTCGAGCTCCGGCTGCATGGCGATCCAGTCGAGCAGAGCGGCGATGTCACGGACGCTGTCGACGCGTTTCACGCCGTTGTCGAGCTTGACGAAAGTCTTGCCGAAGCCGGTGGAGCCGCGGACGTTGGGAAAGATCATCGCCACGCCGAGTTCGTTCATGTAGTAGTTGTTCCGCCCCTGGAAACCGGGGCGCGACTGACCCTCGGGCCCGCCGTGGATGTTGATGATCACCGGGCGCTTGCCGGTGAACATCGCCGGCGGCCGATAGTAGAACCCCGAGATCTCGCGCCCGTCGAAGCTGTTCCACTTGATGATCGACGGCTCTCCAATGGTCGCGGGGTCCAGCCCGCCGATCTCGCTTTCCGTCCACCGCGTCAACGCACCGGAGGCCACGTTCAGCGAGAACACGTCCGCGGGAAACTTCGATGACGAGAGGGTGAACGCGAGCTCGGAACCGTTCGGGCGCCACGTGACATTGCTAATTTGACCCAGGGGTACTGACCCAATACGCCTGTGCTTTCCGCTGCCGACGTCGAGCAAGTGCAGCCGCGCAATGCCGGCTTCGTTGACCACGAATGCGATCGTTTTTCCGTTCGGAGATAAATCGAGGGAGGTAATGTCCCACGGGATGTCGGCAACTACCGGCGTCACACGTCCCGTCGCGACGTCCACTCTAACCAGCGCCCGAAATTCAGTGCCCGCATCGGAGGTCGTGAACACGGCCAGCCCGTCGGCAGAAAATTCGCCGCCGCCCCATGCAACCGGGTCGCCAGCTCGGGCCGGCGTGAGAAGCCGCTTCGCTCCGGTAACGGCGTCGACCAGCCACAAACGGCTCTCGTTGACCGAGAGATATTCTTCGACGAGAAGAGTCCTGTCGTCACGCGACCAATCGGCGATGCCCCATCCTCCGCCTGCGTTCTGAAGGACGAGCCGGTCGGTCGACGGTGTCCGCGGATCCATTATCCAGATGTCGCGATCCGCGCCATTTCTCCTGGTGGACGCGTAGGCGATCCTGTCCCCGGCGCTTGACCACACGATGCCGCCGTTCTGCGAGCGGCCTCCGTCCGTGAGAAGCATCGCGTCGCCCGATGCGAGATCGAATCTGTACAGCTGCCCGAACTCGTTTCCGCCGACGTCCCTGCCAAATATGAAAAAGCGCCCTTCACGCGGATCGAATGAGCCGCCGCCGACAGGCTCGTCGTAAAACGTGAGTTGGTAGCGGGCTCCCATCGGAGCGCTGACACGATGCAGCTGCGCGGCGTTCCCGAACCTGGTACTAATCAGGATCTCCCTGCGCGTGGGGTGCCAGTCTGCGAGCGCAGCGGAGCGAGACTCCGTGTACTTGCGCACCGCCGTCGCGAGAGAAGCAAGTATCGGCGGGATACCCTGCGCGACGAGGTTGTCGGGTAGGGTGAGCGTCGCCGGACTTTGCTGCGCGCCGACGATGCTCGAGGGGAATAACAGCGCGGTCGCAGCGGCGACTGCGAAGAACCGGCGAGTCATGTCATAGCTCCGGCAACGTGTGAGTCCGTCCACGGTTCTGCTCTTGCAGCCACGCATGCAACGGCGCGAAGTATTCCATCATCGCGTTGGCATTTAACTCCTGGCCCGTCGTCTCGCGCCGGGCGCGAGCCGTCCGTGGCGCGACGTCCTGCGCGAGACGCCGGGCCAGGAGTTAAATGCCAACACGATGATGGAATACTTCGCGCCGATGCATGCGTGGCTGCAAGAGC
>JBKJKB010000342.1:0-2712 GCA_046597675.1 Gemmatimonadaceae bacterium | reverse complement strand
GATTCCGGCGCGCAGCAGACCGGCGTGCTTGTGCAGACCCTGCAGCGCGGCCGCGAGAAAAATCAGGAAGCGCACGTTCTGATGCGGCGTGTCGCCCGGCTTCAGGAGATTGGCGCCGTCCAGGCGCGGATCGTCCGACCGCACCTGCATGGACCAGTTGCAGTGCTTGCCGCTGCCGTTGATTCCCGCGAACGGCTTCTCGTGCAGCAGCGCCTGCAGCCCGTGCCGCAGCGCGACACGGCGCAGCGTGGACATGACGAGCATGTTGTGATCGCACGCGACGTCCGTCTCCTCGAACACCGGCGCCATCTCGAACTGGCAGGGCGCGACTTCGTTGTGCCGCGTCTTGATCGGGACGCCGAGCTTGTACAGCTCGTACTCGACCTCGGCGATGCACGCCTGCACGCGCTCCGGGATTCCGCCGAAGTAATGATCCTCGAGCTGCTGACCGCGCGCGGGCGGCGCGCCCACCAGTGTCCGCCCCGCCATCACCAGATCCGGACGCAGCGCGAACTGCGTGCGGTCGATCAGGAAGTACTCCTGCTCCGGCCCGAGCGTCGTGTACACGCGGTGCACGTCGTCGCCGAGTACCTCGAGCAGCTCCACGGCTTTCTGCGACAGAGCATCGGAGCTGCGCAGGAGCGGCGTCATCTCGTCGAGCGCTTCGCCGTTGTAGCCGATGAACACCGACGGCACACACAGCGTCCGCACGCCCGCCCACTCCGCGATGAATACCGGCGACGCCGGGTTCCACGCCGTGTAGCCCCGCGCTTCCCACGTCGCCCTCAATCCGCCGGACGGAAAGCTCGATGCGTCGGGCTCGCTCTGGATAAGCTGCTCGGCGGAGAACGCCTCGAGCGGATTGTGATCATCGTCGAACGAGAGAAACGCGTCGTGCTTCTCGGCGGTGAGACCGGTCTGCGGCTGGAACCAGTGCGTGAAATGCGTCGCGCCGCGCGATATAGCCCAGTCCTTCACCACCTGCGCGAGTACGGGCGCCACTTCCGCATCGAGCTTTTTCCCCCAGCGGATCGACTCGATCAGCTTCTGGTAAACTTCCTTCGGAAGCTTGTCGCGCATCTGCCGCGCGCCGAAGGTGTTGCAGCCGAAGTAATCGGAGATCCGGTGCGAGTCGCCGCGGTCGTTGAGCAGCACTGTACGCGTCGCGAGATCCTGGATGGCGGCGAGTCGTGGAGTCGGCATTCTATGCGACGATTGTGACGAGGGTTGAAAGCGGCCGGGAGGAATTGGCGCGGTGCATTGACCTGAAAGCTACTAATTTGTCCACGTGATTCCACCCGATAGTGCCTCGGACCGCTCGCCGGCTGCGGACGATCTTGCGCTGGTGCAGCGAATCGCGGACGGAGACCTGCTTGCCCTGTCCGCGCTGTACGACCGCCATTCGCAGGCGATCTACTCCCACGCGTTCCACCTGCTCGGCGACGTTGCCGAGGGTGAGGACGCGTTGGAGGAAACGTTCTGGCGGGTGTGGCGAAGAGCCGGCGACTACGATCCTTCGGTACCCGACGTCGCCACATGGCTGCTGATGATCTGCCGCCAGCGGGCCACGGAGCGGCTGCGGACCAGGAAGCGGACCCTGGACCACCTGCTGGAAGACACCACCGGACTTGGCCCGGGCGAAACGGGACAGTCCGGCGATCAACCCAGCCGCGACCGGGGCAGAATCGCCTCGGCGCTTGCCGCGATTCCAGCCGACCAGCGTACCGTCCTGGAGCTGGCGTTCTTTCGCGGGATGGCGCCGGCCGACGTCGCGAGCGTCACGAAACAGTCGCCGGAGACCGCCCGCACCAGGTTGCGCGTGGCGATGCGGAAGCTGCGCGACGCGCTCGTCGAGCCCGTTCCGCCACCGGCCGCAGGCGACGCGGAGGGCGCGCCGTGACCACCGAGCTGACGCACGAGCAGGCGGCCGACGAGATCGAAGCCGTCGCGCTGGGCATCGCGACGGAGGAGGTCTCGCAGGGAGTGACGGCGCACGCGACCCGGTGCCCCGAGTGCGCTGCCGAGCTGGGAAGCTTTTATCACGTCGTCACCGCGCTCTCCACTCTCATTCCCGAACGCCAGCTGAACCGGGGCCATTCGGCTGGAATCAAATCGCGGCTGCTCGCCAAGACCGGCTCGGCCAAGGAAGGAGGTGCCGGCCGCAGGCAGATACGCGCCGAGCCCGCACGATCTCCCGAGCTTCGCGCACCCGCACCCCGGCCGACCAGAGTCGAAGCCGAGCCTTCCAGGGACGGACAGGACCGGAGCAGCATGCCCATGTGGATCGCGGGAGTCGCGACGCTGATCGCCCTGGGCTCGATAGCCGCATTGTTCAACGCCAGGGGCGAGCGGGATACGCTACAGGTTGGGGGGACCACCGACACGCCGATCGCCGACTCGCGGGTCGCGGAGCTGGAGCGCATCGTCGCCGAGCAGGACACGACGATCGCGTCGCTGTCGGGCCCGGGCGTGCGGATCATCAGTCTGTACAACCGCGAAGCGCGCGAGCCGCTGGCGCGAATGTTCTGGGACAGGCGCAACGACCGGTGGACTCTGTTCGTCTACAGCCTGAGACAGCCGCGCCCGGGCAAGATCTTTCAGGTGTGGCTGGGCACGGACGGCGGGCGGGTTACGCTCGGCGCCTTCCAGCCCGCCGCCGACGGAAGCGCGACTTTCCGCGCCGAGCATCCGCCCGCGATCGCCGCGCTGAAC
>JBKJKB010000256.1:0-9248 GCA_046597675.1 Gemmatimonadaceae bacterium | reverse complement strand
GTCAAGAACGCATGTCTGAGACAGGGCCGCATCTGCAGCCGGCGCATCATGTGGCTCAACGACAGAGGGCTCTGTGCAGGCGCGTCTAGCGAAGCGTAGCGCCGAAACAGAGCCCTCTGTCGTTGAGCCAGCGATGCGAGGATCATGATGAGGCCGAGCTGTTAACCTATAAGCCGGGTTCTGTCTGGCAGCGAGCTGCCTCGACGGTCATTCCTCTCGGAGTGCGGTCACCCGCACCCTCTAGCGGCCTACCCGCGGCTTTGTCGGGGTGGACACCCTCGCCGCCTATTTGGCCTTGCTCCAGTCGGGGTTTACCTCGCCATCCGTGTCACCACGAATGCGGTGGGCTCTTACCCCACCTTTTCACCCTTACCTCCGGTTTCCCGAAGGCGGTTGTTTTCTGTGGCACTGTCCGTCGGACCTCGCGATCCGCCCAGGAGTTACCTGGCGACTTGTCCACCGGAGCCCGGACTTTCCTCGATCTAGTTTGAATCAGGGACTAAATCGCGACCGTCCAGTCAACAGCACGACCTCACCGGAAATATAACCCGAAGGCCGACAAAAGTGACGGCGTTGCACGCCCCAGCGCGCCCTTGACGCTTCTGCCGCAAGACACTTTGACGAGCGTCTGACAATGCGTTCTTACCGTTGGCGCAACCCCAGTTTGGAGAACGCCATGCAGAAGCTCGCCAGTCAGCCGTCCACCGGTTTAGCCGTCTCCACGATGCTCAATCCAGCGGAGCGCGCGCGTGTCGACGCCGCGAGCCGCGGGCTCTACCAGCTCGTGCATCGCGATTCTCTCGACGACGTGCTCAAGGACGTGCGCGAGCGTCGCGCCGGAGCAGTCGTGTTCTCGGTGGCGCGCTACGGCATACTTCCCACTTCGCGCATCGCCACCATCGTTCGCGAGTTTCCCCAGGTCCCAGCGATCGCGCTGCTCACGTCCACTGAAGAGCACACGCCACTCGCGACGCTCTCCCTCGGCCATCTCGGAATACGCACGCTCGTGGACGCGCGCGCCCCGCATGGCTGGAGCGATCTCCGCGACATTCTGATGGCCGAGCGTTCGAGCGATCTCGAGCGGGAAGTGCTCGCACAGCTCGCGCTCGATCTCGCGGGCTCGACGCGCGACTGCTGGCGATTCTTCGAGCTGCTCTTCTCGGCGGCGCCGCGAGTCCTCGTGGTGCGGCAGCTCGCGACGCAGCTCGGCGTTCTTCCCAGCACACTGCTCAGCAGATTCTTCCGCGCGAACCTGCCGGCTCCCAAGCGATACCTCTCCCTCGCGCGACTGATTCGCGCCGCCAAGCTCTTCGAGAACGCTGGCTTCTCCGTCGCCAACGTCGCCAACCATCTCGAGTACTCCTCACCCCAGAGCTTCGGCCGTCACGTGCGCACGGTCATGAACATGTCGCCCGTGCATTTTCGCAGAGCGTTCGATTTCGAGAAGATGACGACGTTCTTCCGCGAGGAGCTGGTCCTGCCGTATCGCGACGTACTGCGAACCTTTTCGCCGGTCACCGTGCGGCCGCCATGGATTCGCGACCCGCGCAATTTCAGGCCACGGTACCAGGCCGCGGGGTGACCGACGAGAAGTTACTGAATGCGAAAGTGCTCAGCGATGCCGCGCGGCGTCCAGGACGGCGGATCCGCGCGCCAATGCAAGCACGGAGAATCCCCGCGCTTCGATCCTTTCCAGCCCGCCTTCTTCGCGGTCGAGCAGCGCGAGCACGCCGGCGACAATACCGCCCTCATCCTGGACCGCGTCGATCGCCAAGAGCGCGGAGCCACCAGTGGTGACCACGTCTTCAATAACGGCGACGACGTCTCCTTTTCGAAACGGGCCTTCGACACGTTTGCCGGTGCCGTGGACTTTCGGCTCTTTGCGCACTGAGAATGCGCGCAGCGGCTTGTCCGACTCGGCGCTGGCGTACGCGATCGCATACGCGATAGGATCGGCGCCCATCGTCAGGCCGCCGATCGAGTCGACGTTCCAACCCGAGCGCTCGAGCGCGTCGCGGCCGCGCTCTCCGATGAGACGCAGTCCTTCCGGGCTCATCGTCGTCAGGCGGGCATCGATGTAGAAGTCCGAGCGGCGCCCGGAAGCGAGTGTAAATTCTCCGAACAGCACCGATTTCTCGGCGAGCAGCGCGACGAGTCGCTCGTCAGTGGGCATGGGCGTGAGCATACCGGAGGCCCGTCCGTCCGTCAATGAATTTCCCAGCGGATCTATTCCCACACGCGCTCGACTGGTTCCTTCACATCGCGCTGCCTGCCCTGGGCGCGATCGCGGTGCTCGTCATGGCGGTGGTCATCCGGCGCGAGCGGCGGCAGACGTCCAGCAGCGCCGAGCGATCGCGCGAGCTCGAGCGACTTTCTTCGGAGCTGATCCGCGCCAACAGGATGAAGAGCGAGTTTCTTGCGAACGTGTCGCACGAGCTGCGAACTCCGCTCAACGCCATCGTGGGATTCATCGACTTGCTGCGTGAAGGCGTTTACGGGGAGCTGACGCCCCGTCAGAGCGTTCCCGTCGAGCGGATCGAAGCGTCCGCGAACCACCTGCGGATTCTCGTCGATCAGGTGCTGGACCTCGCGAAGATCGCTGCCGGCAAGCTGGACGTGCAGATGGAGACGATCGTGCTGCGCCCGTTTCTACTGGACGTGACCACCGAGATGGAATCGCTCGCAAGCGAGAAGGGACTGGCAATATCTCTGACGCTTGGCGCGGCGCTGCCAACGGTGCGCGCGGACCCCACCCATCTCCGCCAGATCCTGATCAACCTCATAGGGAACGCGTGCAAGTACACCGACTCGGGAGTCATCGCGGTGCGTGCCGCGGCTAGTGACGAGCCGGACTCCCCCAGACTGCGACAGACCGCAGCCAGCCGCTGGCTCTGCATTGCCGTAACCGACTCAGGGCCCGGCATCCCCCTCGCGGCCCAACAGCGCATCTTCGAGGAGTTCGAGCAGATCGATGCGGGCTCGCGTACGCATTCCGAGCGGCGCGGCACCGGCCTGGGCCTTCCCATTTCGCGCCGCCTGGCGCAAGCGATGGGCGGCGACGTGACTCTCGAGAGCGAGCCGGGTAGAGGATCGACTTTTACGCTTTGGCTACCACTGGAGGGCAGTGACTAGTCACTTAAAAATTCCCTTCACCTTCGCCAGCAGCCCTTCCTTCGGAGCCGGTAGCAGCAGCGCCTCCGCGAACGCGTCGGCAAAGGCGGTCACGCTCGGATAGCGGGCCTGCGGCTGGCGGCCCAGCCCGCGCATCACCACCTCTTCGACGAGCGCGTGGTACTGGCATCCTTCGCGCGCCTGATTAAGCGGCTTGGGCGGCTGCGTCAGCAATTGCGTGAACATCTCGCGCGGGCCTCGCGCGGTGTACGGAAGGCTGCCGGACAACAGGAGGTACGCGATCGTCGCCAGGCTGTACTGGTCCGCCGCGGGGCCGACGAGCTCACCAGAGAGAGCCTCGGGCGCGACGTACATGAGAGTGCCGACAAAGAAGCCCGCGCGCGTGAGACGCTCGTCCTGCGACATGTCGGTGTCCGTCGCGATCCCGAAATCCAGCAGCTTGACCTTGCGCTCGGCGACGTCGTACATGACGTTCTCCGGCTTGAGGTCTCTGTGCACAACGCCGGCTTCGTGGGCCGCCTGAACGGCCGCGCCGATCTGGCGTATGATGTTGGAGGCTTCATCGGGACTGAGTGGCGCAGCGCGCCGCGCGTAACGGTCCAGGATCTCTCCCGGTGCCCATTCGATGGCCATGAAATGCTCGCCCGTGTTCGCCTGGCCGATCTCGATGGTGCGCACCACGTTGGGATGCTGGACCCGGGCACCATACTTTGCCTCGCGCAGGAAACGCGCGATCGCCGTCTTGTCCTGTCGCAGCTTCTCGCGGAGGACCTTCAGTGCTACGTGACCGTGTGCAGGGTGGTGGGCGCGATATACCGCGGACGTTCCACCTTCCCCCACTTCCTGCTGGAGGCTGTAACCGGCTAACGCCGTTCCGACCAAAGAGGGGCGGGGCACCGCGCGAAGCTAATCCGGCCTGCAAAACGTGGCAAGCAATTAGCGTGTCCGGCTTTAAACTGAACCCCGTAGCTCCCGGAGCTTTGTCCAAGGATTTCGATCAATGACGACCATTCCCGGATTATTCAGACTCCTGCTGGTAGCAGGCCTCCCCGCGGCCCTGGCCTGTGGCGGCTCGAATCCCGGCCGCGCGCCTGGCAGGGCGCTCGAAGTCCTGCCTACCGACGGGGCGCTGACGGACGCGACGCGGTTCTATCGGGCCATGGGTCTCGCATCGGCCCACACGCCCGTGTCCTTCGTGGGAAAGGTGGCGTACTTCGCGTCCCCGAACCCGGACACCACCATCATGCTGGTGTCGGTCTCCATTCCCACGCGGTCACTCACCTTCGCGCGCGAGGGCGACGTTTACCGATCGCAGTACGCGGTGCAGTTGAGGCTCAACCGTGCAGGCGCCGAGGTTCAGCGCGTAGACGCGTCGGAAGTCGTGCGCGTTGGGAGCTTCCGCGAAACGACGCGGACTGACGAGAGCGTGATCTTCCAGCGATACGTCCGCGTCGCGCCCGGCCGCTATACGATCGGATTTACCATCAAAGACATGGGGAGCACGCGCACTTCGGCTGATACCCTCGGCGTGTCCGTGCCGCGTCTTGGCTCGGAATCCGTCTCGTCTCCGGTGGCGGTCTACCAGATTCGCGCGCGAGAGAGGCTGGACTCGCTGCCGAATGCATTGCCGAGTCCGCGCTCGACCGCGGTATTCGGACGCGACTCGGCCATCGTCGTTTATCTCGAGGCTTATGGTAACGCGACCGCGGTCCCGATTCGAATCGGCGTGCGCAACGAATCCGGAACGCTGCTTTGGGCGGATACGTCGAACCTTTCACGCCACGGCGGGCTGCTTAGCGGGGTAGTCGCCATCCCGGTGGCGCGTCTCGGTATCGGAGTCGGGAACGTGTCTTTCACGCGGCTCGACACGCGCGACAGCAGCGCGACGCCGATTTTCGTGAGCTTCGGCGACGATCTGCCCGTCGCTGGGTTCGAAGACATGCTGATGTATCTGCGCTTTTACGCCGCGCCTTCGCGCCTGGCTGCTCTCCGAAACGCGCCACCCGAGCAGCGCGCACAGATGTGGGTCGATTTTCTCCGCGCGACGGATCCGGACCCCAGCAGCCCGACGCACGAGGGACTGCGCGACTACTTCGGAAGAATTCAGATCGCCAACGACCGCTTTCGCAGCGAAGGCATAGCCGGCTGGTTGTCGGACCGGGGAATGGTGTACGTCGCGCTCGGGGAGCCGGATGAAGTGGTTGAGCAGATTCTGACCGTCCGCGACCGGCGTCTCGGGACCGCATCGAGAGTTCCGGTCCAGCTCTGGGAATACCGGCGGCACCGCGTGCAGCTCCTCTTTACCGATGAAATGCAGGCGGGCCGGTGGGAGCTCACTCCCGAGAGCGAGAATGAATTCCGCGCGCTGACCTCGAGGCTCCTGGCACAGTAGGCGGTACGCCGGGGCGGCTATATTGGGAGCGATGCAGCTCCCGGAGCCGCCCCGCCTTTTCCTCGTTGACGGCTACGCGCTGATCTATCGCGCGTTCTATGCGCTGATGGCGCGGCCGCTCACCACGAGCAAAGGCGAGAACACTTCCGCCGTGTGGGGGATCAGCAACTTCCTCCAGCGGCTCGTCACCACGCAGAAGCCCGAATACCTCGGCTGGGTCCACGACTCGGGGCTGTCGTTCCGGCACGAGCGGTATCCCGCGTATAAAGCGACACGGGAAAAGCTGGCCGACGATCTCCAGGCCGACTTCGACCGCGGAATGATGCGAATCTGCCAGCTGCTCGATGCGTACCGGATTCCGATCCTCGCGCTCGACGGCTACGAGGCGGACGACGTCATCGGCACGCTGGCTCGCCGTGGGACCGAGAGCGGCGTCAACGTCGTGGTTGTTTCCGGCGACAAGGATTTCCAGCAGCTCGTGCGGCCTGGTGTGTGGATTTTGAATCCCGGGCGCGGCGGCTCAGCCGCGGTCGAGGAGCAGTGGGTCGGAGTCGAGAACGCGAGTGAGCGGCTCGGCGTGCCCCCGGACAGGGTCACCGATTACCTGGCGCTCGTCGGCGACTCGTCCGACAACGTGCCCGGCGTTCGTGGCATCGGCGACAAGACAGCGCGCGAGCTGGTCAACGCCTACGGTAGCCTCGAAGAGATTTTGGAGCGCGCCGGTGAGCTCACCAAGAAGCGGCCGCGGGAGGCGCTGCAGGAGCACGCGGACAACGCGCGGCTCTCCAAGGAGTTGGTGACGATTCGCGAAGATCTCGAGATTCCGCTGGATCTCGACGCGCTCAAGCTGTGCGAGCCGGATCGCGATCAGCTTCGCGACCTGTTCGTCGAGCTCGAGTTCCATTCGCTGGCAAAGGAGGCGGCACCGGCGAAGCGCGCTCCGGAGCCGGGATTCGATCGGCGGTACACGACGGTCGAAACGGTCGAGCAGGTCAGGGACGTTGTCGCCAGAGCTCGAAAAGCCGGCACGTTCGCGCTCGACACGGAAACGGTGATCGCAGCCGGTGACCCGCCAAAGGTCGATCCACTTCGATCGAAGCTTATCGGGATCTCGCTCGCCGTCGCGCCAGGCGAGGCGTACTACTTCCCGCTGCGACACCGGCAGCACGCCGCCGAGCAGACGGACTTTCTGATGGATGTCTCGGGCGACCGTTCGCCGACCGACGCGTCTGAAGACCGCGGTACCGTGCGGGGCGGAGACGACGCGGCCGTTTCAACGGCGCGCCCGAAGAAACGAGTGACGAAGAAAGTGGAGAGCATCGCGTCGCGGTTGCTCGGCGGAGGTGCGGCGTCGCCAGTGAATAATCTCCCGCCGCTCGATTCACCGGAGATGGCGCCGCTGCGCGAGCTGCTCGAGGATGCGTCCGTCACCAAGAGCGCGCAGAATGCGAAGTTCGATCTGCTTGCGCTCAGAAAGGCCGGCGTGAATCTGCGCGGGCTCGAGTTCGATACGATGCTGGCCAGCTATGTGCTCGATCCCGGCCGTCGCTCGCATGGGCTGGACGTGCTGGCGCTCGAATTTCTGCAGCACACGATGACCTCGTACGAGGATCTGTGCGGTAAAGGGCGCGATGCTCTTCGCTTCGACGAGTGCCCGGTGGAAGCGGCGCGGGATTATTCCTGCGAGGACGCGGACATCACGCTGCGGTTGCGCGCGCTGTTCGAGCCGCAGCTCGAGAAGTTCGCGCTGAAGGATCTCCTGCGCGACGTCGAGATGCCGCTCGTGAGCGTGCTCGGCGAGATGGAGTGGACCGGCATCGCGATCGACGACGACTGGTTCAAGTCGCTCAAGATCCGCTTCGAGCGCGAGCGGAAAGCCGTCGAGCAGCAGATATACGAGGCTGCGGGGAGCGAGTTCAACATCAACTCCAACCTACAGCTCCGCGAGATGCTATTCGTCAAGCTCGGGCTCCCGGTGTTGAAGAAGACATCCACCGGCCCGTCCACCGACGCGAGCGTGCTGCAGGAGCTGGCCGAGCAAGGGCATGCGATTCCGGTTCTCCTGATGGAGTACCGCGAGCTGGCGAAGCTGGAGAACACGTACCTCGACACACTACCCGAGCTGGTGAATCCGCAGACCGGGCGGCTGCACACGTCGTTCAATCAGACCGTCGCCGCCACGGGCAGACTCTCTTCCAGCGATCCGAACCTGCAGAACATTCCGATCCGCCGTGAGCTGGGGCGGGAGATCAGGCGCGGGTTCGTGCCCGAGAAGGGATGGAGTCTGATTGCCGCGGATTATTCACAGATCGAGCTGCGGCTGCTCGCGCACCTGTCGAACGATCCCGCGTTCGTGGACGCGTTTCACGCGGGTGGGGACATCCACCGGCAGACGGCGTCGATCATTTTCGACGTTCCGGTCGCGGACGTTACGCCGGAGATGCGCGCGCGAGCCAAGACGATCAACTTCGCCACGATCTACGGGCAGGGACCGCAGGCGCTGTCGCGCCAGCTGCATATCGAGCACGCGGAGGCGAAGGAGTTCATCGCGAAGTATTTCGAGCGCTTCCAGGGGATCCGCGCGTATCTCGATTCGATGGTGGAGTTTGCGCGTGAGCACGGTTACGTGCAGACCATCTTCGGCCGGCGGCGCTACATCCCCGAGCTGCGCGACAGGAACTTCAACATCCGCGCGTTTGGCGAGCGCACCGCGGCGAATTCACCGATCCAGGGCTCGGCCGCCGATCTCATCAAGCTCGCGATGATTCACATTCACACGCTGCTCGGCGAGCGTGGACTGCGGACGCGCATGCTCCTGCAGGTGCACGATGAGCTCGTGTTCGAGGTGCCGGACGACGAGCTCGACGTGGCACAAACGCTTGTGAAGCAGGAGATGGAGCACGCGGCGGAGCTGTCGGTTCCGCTCGTGGTGGATATCGGCGTCGGGAAGAACTGGATGGAGACAAAGGAGTAGTTTTGGCTTCGACGCCAACAGATCGAAAAAAAGCTAGGGCGCTACGCTGAATCTGGTTGATTCCGTCGTGTCACTATTGAAAAAGCCACGGACCAGATAGCCGCCAGGGGAAAGATTCCAGTCGAACATCAGCCGACGCGTCTGACCTGCTTGGAAGCCGATTCGAGGTTCGATCGCATATTCGTAGCTCCATCTCGCTTGTGCGCACCCAGGGACGCAACTGATGATCACACCGAAAGTCGCCGATGCCGGGCTTCCCGGTGCCACCGGTTGTAATCGCGCCCACACGGGGTTCGAACGAACATTCGTCGCGCTTACAGTGAATGCGACCCAGCCGCTGTCGGTATGAATCGACGGGTTCGCGGGATCAATGCTAAGTGTGACATCGAGATCGTTTGCTGTTACCTCTGTGGCTTGCGATGGCGGGTCAACGTCGTCTCCTGCATCGGCCACGCACTCGCCTCCACACACAACAACTCCACCACACCGCTCGAGAAAATATTGGCGACTGTGTCCATCGCCCGTTAGCGCATGAAGCATCTCATGTCTGACAAATGCCCCCTGCAGGACCACCTGCTCGGCGAGAACGATGCGACCGCTTCGGGGCCAGACGTATCCGTGATAACTGCGTCCGCCTACCTCGATCGCGGAAGCTCCAGGTACGACGTACCACTTGATTGCATCAAAGTCCCGCACGACGCCGGAACAAGCTTCCGTAAGTTTCCACCGCAGGCTTATGCGCTGTGGTGG
>JBKJKB010000252.1:0-7012 GCA_046597675.1 Gemmatimonadaceae bacterium | reverse complement strand
CGACACGACGGCAAGGGTGTCGATGCGAGCGATCCCATCCGCAATCGCGAGGCGCGCAATCGCCATCTCGATCGCGACCTTGTCGAACGTAGAGCCGGTGCCGGTTAGCTGGACGGTTCCGCGCAGGTCTTCCGCGACGGAGCCCACCAGGTCGACCTCGTATCTGCCGTTCAGCGAGGTCCGTGGCAAATCGGGCGACGCCAGCAGACCGCCGACGTTGGCGCCCGCCACGACGCCGGCGCCTTTCACTGTGTAGCTCGGTACCTCCGCGTCCACTTGGCCGTCGAAGGAGATCGAGCCCTGGTCGTTGGCGAGCGCAGTGGCGACGGTCATGTCCGCCGCAGTCCCGCGCACGCGAATGGGCCCGCTCATCTCTCCGCGCAGCGGTAGGGCCGGGTACGACCGCGCCAGCGTGGTGAGCGAGACCGGAGTGCCGAGTAGATCGACGTCGTAGCTCACGTACTCGTCGCCCAGAGTTATTCGCCCCGCACCTGTGACTCTCGACGGTCGCCCCGGGCCGTCGTGATGAAGCACGTCCGCGCGGCTGAATCTCAAGTCAGTCCAGATCGAGTCGAGTCTCGCGGTACCGGAGACGAAGCCCTGCAGCTGCGGAAATTCCGGATTGAGAAACTGCGCGGTTCGCAGATCGAACCGCGCGACGTCCACGTCGAACCCGCGGAAGACGGCCAGCGCAGGCAGCCGGATGTCGAGCTCGCCACGTCCACTGCCGCGGGAGATCGCACCCGGCACGTTGGCGTCGGCGAACACCAGGTCCGAGCGCTCCACGCGGAACCGGTCGAGCGGTCCGCCCGACGCCGTGACGGTCCCGGTGATCCTTCCCTGCCAGTCGTACGTGAACGGACCGCCGGCCAGCGTGCGCAACAGATCGAAGTCCACCGGCGCCGCCTCGAGGCGGACATCCTTCACTATCAGCAATGGACGGCCGACTCCGAACGTCATCGTGCCGCGCAGGCGTGATTTTGTGCTGCGCACGTCCATGTCATGGATTCGAAAATCGAGCACCTCCAGATCCGCTGGGGAGTTCCGGATCGCGAGTCGCATGCGCCCGCTTCCGGTGCGCGGCAGCGTCGGATACACCCACGCGACATCCGACAGCGACACGGAGTCGCCGATCACGTCCACGTAGTACCGCAGAGGCAGCCCTCCGCAGCAGACGACCTTCACCTTCGCGCTCCCCGTCGACCCCGGGAGATCGAAGTGCGGCGCCTCGCCCCAGACGGAGTCGGCCAGGTGACGCACCGTGCCGTGCACGTTCGTGAAGTAGAACGGCGGATCGAGCCCCTTCACCGAGAGGTCGCGCACCGTGAACAGGCGGGCCGCGCTGTCAGGATCCGCGAGGCGCGACGGTCCGAGCACGACGTTGCCGCGCTCCCACCGCCACGTGCGAGTGAATCCATCGCCCGCGTGCCGAACTTCGCGCGCGGGATCCGTGAGCGCCGCCGTCACGATGCTGTCGCGAACACGCCGCGGCGGGCTCCCGAGCACCCGCCACGGAATCGTCACCGCGAAGCGGGCGTCGCGGACCACGGCCGAGTCGAGCTGCACGAACTCGCCGAATCCGCGGCGGCGGCCGAGCGGCGCGGGCTGGCCGCGCGGGAAGATCCGCTCGAAGTTCCACTTTCCGTCCGGGTAGTACCGGAGATGCACGTTCGGGTGCTCGACTTCGAGGCGCCGCACGACGATCCGCTTGTCGAACAGGTCGCGCAGCTCGTAGCGGACGAACACCCGCCCGGTCGCGAGGAACAGAGAGTCGTTCTCGTCGCGGATCTCGATCGAGTCAATGACCACGCCGTTGAGCAGCCCGCCGCTGATGCGGCCGACGTACATCTTCCCGCTGACCTTGGCGGACAGCCATGACTGCACGAACGAGCGCACTCGCTCCTGGCCGAACCGTGTCTGCGTCCCGCTGACGACGAGCAATATCACCACCAGCATCAGCGTGATGAGAATCACGGCACTCGACACCACCACGTTCCGCCTGCGCGACATCGGCTAGAACGCCTGCCCGATGGCGAAGCTGAAGGTGAGACGCCCGGCCACACTGCCGTCACGCGCGGGCGCGAAGCTGCGCGGGCAGCGCCCCTCGTCCTGCGTGAGGACGATCCCGGTCTCCCCGTCGACGGCGTGCACGCGCAGCTCGTTGGTCGGGCTCACGCATGGCAGCGAGCCACCGAGCGCGCTCGGCACCTCGAAATACAGCGGTCCGGCGGGACGGTCATACGGGTTGTAGCCCACGACGACCCGGATCAGACCAACCGGAGACAGCGCTCCGATCTGAATGCCGGGAGTCGCCTTGAGGCGGAAATTCTGGAAGACGTCGTCGGTGCCGCGATTCCAGACGTCGCCCACGTCGGTGAACAGGGTCAGCTGCAGCACGTTGGAAAAAACCGGCGAGGGAACGCGAAGCTCGACGTTGCCCACTATCAGCGAGTTACCGCCCACCGGAACGGCCCGCCGGAAGCTCCTCTCGCCCTCGGCGACTCGAAACAGCGTGTCGCTCCGTCCCGTGACTCCGGGATACAACGTGTCGAACTGGGTCGCAATGTAAATCGCGGATCCGAGCTCGTTCTGCGGAAACCCGCGCACCGTGGTCGGGCCACCTGCGAACAGTCTTTCCTCGGGAGGCACGAATCGCGCCGGGTCCCCGAGCGCCGGACCGAGCAGTCCCCCCGCGCGCAGCCGGACCGCCAGCACGTTCCTTCCTCCGAGTCCCCAGTACCGCGCGGCGTCGCCGAGCAGCTTGTTGAAGCCGAGCGATTTGTCCGCGAGCGTCAGGCGCGACGCATGCCGGGCTTCCGCGCGCCAGGTGTATCCGCGTGTCGGATAAATCGCGTTGTTGGCCGCGTTGCGCGAGACGACGACGCTCGCGACTCCCAGCGGCTGAAGCTGCTGCAGTCGCTCACGATCTTCCTGGTCGCATCTGTTGAACACCGCGCAGAACAGCGCGGGCTGCGCCTCGGTGCGGCCGTAATCGAGCTGGTAGGCGAAGCTCACGGGCATGCGCTGAAATCTCCGCCAGTCGAGACCGACGATTCCGCCGATCGCCGTGGTGCGGAGATACGCCTTGTACTCCGACGTCCTGCCGCTGTAGACCGTTACCGTGGGAACCGTGCGCAAGCCGAAGAACGACGGCTGCCTCAGTGTCGCGCCCACATAGTAGTTCAGCCGGCTGCTGTACGGATCGGACTTCGCCTGCGGGCAGAGATCGCGCGCGCCGTCGAGCGGATCGCCGATGCCGATCTTCGAGACGCGCGCGCTCAGCTCGAGCCGGCGCGCTCCGCGGAGAAAGTTGTAGTTGGTGAGCTCGCCCGTCACGCGAATGCAATCGAGAGTGCCGTACCCCAGCCCAACCCGCGCCGAGCGCATGGCGTCTTCAGCGAGCGCGATGCGTATGTCGGCGACCGAGTCGCCCGGCATGGTGTCGAGACTGATCGCCACCTGGCGATAGGCTTCGGTCTGGTACAGCGCGCGCTGCGCGTTGAGCAGATCGCGCTCGCGGTACACCGCGCCGCTGTCCACCCCGGCGAGCCGCCGTACGACCCTGTCCGGGATCTGCTGTGCCGTGCCGGCGCGCGGCGTCACGATCACGCTGACTCTGCCGATGCGCGTGAACGGCCCGCTCGCCACATGCAGCGTGTCGTATGCGACCAGCGTCGCGCGGTCTTCCGAGGAAGAGTTCGTGACGACCGCCGCCGCGTAGCCATTGTTGCGCAGCCTGCGCGCGATCGTGTCCCGGGCCGCTTCGATCCTTACCCTGTCGAACGCGTCGCCCGCTCGGATGGGGAGGTTACGGACGATGCGCGCTGAGTCCCTGGCTCCCGCCAGTCCGACCACGACGAACGATTGCAGTTGCGTCGGGGGCCCTTCATTTATCAGAAAGCGAACCGCCACTCCGTTGGAGCGGAGCCGCGTGGTGGCGGTATCGACTGTCGCGCGAGAGTAGCCCCGGTTGCGATAAAAGACGACGAGCCGGATCCGGTCGTTGGTGAATTCCGCCGGGTCCAGGCAGCGGCGCGCGGCGAACGGCAGCCTCAGCGCGCGCCGGGTCCAGCCCGAAGGGGTCGTCGCTATCGTCTGCGCAAGCACCCCGTCGGAGAACGAGCTGTTCCCGGAAAACTGCAGCGAACGCACCTCCAGATCGCCCGTGGCGCAGGGGGCCGTCTGCGCCCCGGCCATGGAGGCGGACGCGACAACGAGCGATGTTAAAAGGCAGATCAGCCGCACGGGGCGGCGGGACATCAACGCGCTGCCGGCTTTATCGCTGCGCGAGGTGGCTGCGGCGGCTCGGAACGTGCGATGCTTTTCGTCCCGTTGGAACGTGGTACAAGCGGCGTCTTCTCGGCCATCACACGGGCGAGATAAAAGCCGGCGAGTCCCGCGCCCAACCCGATCGCGATCGCGGGAAGCATCTCGGCCAAGCCAAGTTGTCGGCGATAGTTGTATTCCGCGGTCACGATTTATGCTCTTGGAATGGTTCTCTAAGTTCACGTGAATCTCACCACCAGTCAACAGTTTAGCTCTATGCGCCGAGTCTACCTAATCCTTCTTCTGCTGGCCGCAGTGGCATGCCGCGGTGGTGATTCTTCGCCGTCGCGCCGGACGCTGATCGACTCGCGGGATACGTATGATCCCCGCTCCCTCGACCCCGCTCTTTCCACTGACGTGCCCACCGGCCGAGCAGTCGCCTACGTGTTCGACGGCCTCGTACGTTTTACCCCGGACGCGCAGATAGTACCCGGCCTGGCCAAATCCTGGGATGTCTCGTCGGAAGGCAGGGTGTACACCTTCCATCTCCGGACGGGGGTGAAGTTCCACGACGGCCGTCCGTTCACGGCGCGCAACGTGTTGAGCAGCTTCCAGCGGGTGCTCGATCCGGCGACGACCGGAGGGCGGGGTTGGCCTCTTTACCCGATCCAGGGAGCGCGGGAATACGGCGACGGAAAAGCCCGGACGATCTCCGGTCTCGCCGCACCCAACGATTCGACCGTCGTCATCACTCTGACCGAGCCGTTCGCGATTTTTCCGAAGCTGCTCGCCATGCCGGTCGCGTCGATCATCCCGGATACGGTACCCGGAAACTTCGGCGAGCATCCCGTCGGCACAGGCCCGTGGAAGTTCGTCGAGTGGCGGCATGACGATTACCTGCTGTTCGTGCGGAACGATCAGTACTGGGGCGGCGCGGCACAGGCCGAATCACTGATGGCTCGCGTGATCGCGGAGCCCAGCACCGCGGTCGCCGAATTCGAGACGGGCAACGTGGACGTGCTGCTCGTGCCCGAGCAGGAAGCGCGGAACTGGGAGCAGACCGATGAGAGAAGCGCGATGCTCGCGTCGGCGCCCGCGCTTCGTTTCTGGTACGTCGGGATCAACACGACGCGTGGGCCACTGCGCGACGCGCGCGTTCGGCAGGCGCTGAACTTGGCAGTGGACGTGCCTACCATTCTCGACAAAATGCTGAGTGGGCGCGGGCGCGTCGCGGCTGGTGTCATTCCGCCTTCGCTCGCCGGTGCGGACACCATGCGCGCGCCGTACAAGCGTGACGTAGCGCGCGCCAAGCAGCTGCTGGCCGAAGCCGGGTTCCCGAACGGGATCGGCGTGGAGCTGTGGTCGTCGCAGTCAGCGCCTTTCCCGAGAATCGCGCAGACAATCCAGGCGTATCTCGCCGAAGCAGGCATTCGCGCGAAGCTGGTGCAGCGCGATGCGTCGTCGGTGCGCGAAGCTTCGAGGAAAGGCGAAACCGATATGATCCTCAAGGAGTGGTTTGCCGATTATCCGGACGCCGAGAACTTCCTGTACCCGCTGCTGCACACGACGAATCGTGGCGTGGGCGGGAACGTGTCGTTCTACAGCAATCCCAACTTCGACCGGGTCGTCGATCAAGCGCGCGGCGAGCAGGACGACGCGCGTCGCGCGGCGCTGTACCGCCAGGCCGACCAGATCGCCTTCGCGGACGCGCCGATGATTTTCCTGTTCCATCATCGCGACCTGTACGCCGTGCAGCCGTGGATCAAGGGGTTCGAGATCCCGACGATCTTCAATGGGCAGAATTGGACGGGCGTGTCGATAGCCAGATAAAGCGCTGATAGTCGATAGCCTATGCTCTCGTTCATCCTTCGCCGCCTGCTGCTCGCGATTCCGACGCTCTTCGGAGTGCTCGTGATCGTATTCCTCCTGCTGTACGTCGCGCCCGGGGATCCGGTACAGGAGATGGTAGGTGAGAGAGCGGATCCGGAAACCGTTGCGCGGTTGAGGGCGGAGCTCCGGCTCGACGACCCGCTGCACAAGCAGTTCTTTCACTATGCAGGCGGAGTCGTACGGGGCGATCTCGGACGGTCGTACATCACGCGCCGGCCGATCCTGCAGGACATACGCGAGCGCTTTCCCAAGACCCTGCAGCTCGCGGGCGCCGCCATGCTGCTCGCGTCGGTGATCGGAATAACGATCGGAATACTGAGCGCGCGCGTCCCCGGCGGGTGGTTCGACCGGATCTCGCTGGGCGTCGCCTATCTGGGGATTTCGTTTCCCGTGTATTGGGTAGGATTGATCCTGATTCTCGTGTTCGCCGTGATGCTGCGCTGGCTGCCGCCTTCAGGGTACGGAGGGATCGAGTACCTGATTCTTCCAGCGTTCGCGCTCGGATCGCGCTCGATCGCGTTCCTCGCGCGCGTTACTCGCTCAGCGATGCTCGACGTGCTCGGCAGCGATTTTGTTAGAACCGCGCGCGCGAAAGGCCAGCGTGAGAGCGTGGTGATCACTCGCCACGCGCTGCGCAACGCGCTGATCCCGATCATCACCGTGCTCGGCCTGGATTTCGGCTACTACCTCACGGGGAGCATTCTCACCGAGACGATCTTCAGCTGGCCGGGACTCGGCCGTTACGTGGTGAATGCGATCGCTCGTCGCGACTTGCCCGCGATTCAGGGATCGGTGTTGTTTCTTAGCGTGGTGTTCGTGATGGTGAACCTGATTACGGATCTAGCATACGCCAAAG
>JBKJKB010000128.1:0-4137 GCA_046597675.1 Gemmatimonadaceae bacterium | reverse complement strand
CGAAGATCTCCTGGACGCTGCACTTCATCTCCAACGGCGTGGGGAATCTCGGGACCGCAGGCAAGGTCGTCGGAGGCCTCTCACTTCTTTCCGCCGCGACGAGCCTGGTGCTTCTCGCGCTGCTGATCACCTGGCGCGGGGAGGAGCTGTCGCGGCGGGCGATGCTGGGGCTGGCGGTGGGAACCGTCGCCACGGCGGTGTTCACCGCGTGGGCGGCGCAGCTCGCGCTCAGCGGCTCGCAGCCGCTGCATACTCCGATGGACGTTCTTGCGTGCGCGGCGATCCTCGGCTTCGTATCGGCGCTCGACCTTCGGAGATCACTGCCGACTCTCGAGCTCAAGATCGCGGAGAGGACGGCGGCGCTGAGCGGGACGGTGGAAGAGCTGAAGGGCGTGATCACCGAGGAGCGGGCGATGCGCGCCCAGATCATCGAGCGCGAGCGGCTCGCGTCCATCGGGTCAATCGTCGGCGGCGTCGCGCACGAGATCAACAATCCGCTGAGCAGCATCAGCGCATTCGCGCAGCTTCTGCTGAATGAGGACGATCTTACCGCCTCACAGCGAGAATCGCTCGAGGCCATCTACGCGGAAGCGATGCGCGCGGCCAACGTGATCATGGACCTGCGCGCGTTCGCGCGTCGTAGCGCGCCGGAGAGCCGCGCGGTCGATCTCAACGAGATCATAAGCCGTACGGTGCGTCTCCGGAGCTACCAGATGGACACAGGTAATGTGCGAGTGGATACGACGCTCGATCCAGACCTGCCCATGGTCACCGGGGATCCGCAGCAGCTGCAGCAGGTCGTCGTGAATCTGATGTCGAGTGCGATCGCATCGATGAAGGATGGGGGCCGGCTGCTGATCGAAACGTGCGCGGCGAGGAGCACCGAGAGCAGGCGCGTGCTAGTCGAGTTCACCGACACCGGTCCCGGAATTCCCGAAAACCTGCGGGAGCGTATCTTCGATCCGTTTCTCGCTCCGCAGGAATATGGCGAAGGTGTCGGGACGGGGCTCAGTGTGAGTTACGGCATCGTGGCCGCGCACGGCGGATCACTCCGCCTCGCGGACGGATCGCGGGGCAAAACGAAATTCGTGGTGGAGCTGCCGGCGGCGCGGTGGCAGCCGGAGGCCGGCGGGCCGCACACGCCGGAGAGCACCGGGTCCCTGGCGCGCGTGCCGGGTGCGACGTCAACTTCGTCCTAAGACAATGGTCTATTTCCCGAAGCAGACGGAGCCGTACCAGCGGCGCATTTCGGACGAGGAATGGGACGGTCACGGTCCGAGCTCGTTTCGGAAGCTGGCATTCTCGACGGTGGAGATGGCGGTCATCACCGGGCTGCTCATCAGGGTATTCCGCGCCTTTCTCCTGACGAACGCCGGCAACGACCAGCCCGTTCTTCTCGGCGCGGGGTTTCTGACCGGCGCCGTATTTCTGTTCGCCATGGTCACGCTGCATCTCGGAAACTTTCCGCTGCGCCATTGGGTATGGCGAGCGCCGCTGTTCGCACTTCTCGTCGCGGCGACCGAGATGGCTGTGAGCGCCGGTTTGATCGCGCTGGGAAGGGAACCGCTCGGTACCGCGCGAGCGACGTTCGCCGACTGGCCCGGCATGGCCGCGGACGTTCTCATGCTGCGGCTCGCCGCGACGTCGGCGTACGCGCTGGCGCTGGCGGTGATCGTCCAATGGACCCGGACTCATTCGCTGAGGAAAGCGCACCGCTTATAATTCTGCATGGGCGACAAGGGTAAGCGCCTGATCGTCGTCGGCGATCGCGTGCTGGTGAAAATCGAGGAGGGCGAGGATCGGACCAAGGTCGGCCTGTACCTGCCTCCTACGGTGATCGACAGCCAGGCAGTGCAGGGCGGCATCATCATCGCGACCGGGCCGGGCCTGCCGATGCCCGATCTGGCGGATAACAACGAAGAGCCGTGGCGTGTCGCGATGCGCGAGACGCGTTTCGTCCCGATGCAGGCCCGGACCGGCGACTACGCGTTGTTCTTCAGGAAGGCGGCGGTCGAGATCACCTTCGACGGCGAGCGATATCTGGTCGTGCCGCAGACAGCCATACTTGCACTCGTGCGCGACCCGCACGTGGAGGATTAGACGATGTACGACGAAAGACTGGTCGCGCCGATGCGCGAAGATCTCACGCGGCTGGGCATGGAAGAACTCAGAACCGCTGAGGCGGTGGATGCCAAGCTCCGCGATTTCGCGGGCACCGCGCTCGTGGTTGTGAATTCCGTTTGCGGCTGCGCGGCGCGAAATGCGCGTCCGGCAATTGCGCGCGCGCTGCAGCACGACGTGAAGCCCGACGCGCTGACGACAGTGTTCGCCGGCCAGGACACGGAAGCAGTGAAACAGGCGCGAAGCTACTTCGCCGGATACCCGCCATCGTCGCCCCAGATCGCGCTGCTCAAGGATGGCAAGCTCGTGTACATGCTCGAGCGCCATCAGATCGAGGGACGGAGCGCCGAAGAGATCGCGCTGGATCTCACGAGCGCGTTCGACAAGCACTGCGGCGCCGCGAAGGCGGCTTGAGGAGCTAGGTCGTCGTAGGCCGCGTCTTAGCGAGCCGAAGGCGAGCGTAGCGGCCGGAGATGACCTGGGTTCTCAAGCCGCTACCAGTCGACGCGCCGGCTGCGCTAAGCGTAGCGGATCCAGTGCCCGAGCTCTTTCAGGGTCGGGCGCTTGCCGTACATGAGCAGCCCCACGCGGTAGATTCGCGCCGCAAGCCACACTACGAGCAGACATGACAGTAGTAGCACGATCAGCGAGCCGATCAGCTCCGAGGTTGGCACGTTGATGATTGTCAGCCGCAGCGGCATAATGATCGGCGACGAGAAGGGAAGCCAGGACATCGTCGTCGCGAGGCCGCCCGTCGGGTTGAACGTGACGGGCTGAATGAAGATCGCCGCGGCGACGAGCATCAGCATCACGGGTTGCGCCGCCTGCTGCGCCTCCTGGTCGCTGTTCACCATTGCTCCTACAGCCGCGAAAAGCGAAGCGTAGAAAACGAAGCCGAGCACGAAGAACAACAGCAGGAGCAGGCCGTCGCCGGGAGAAACGCCCGGCATCTGGAACGGCGGAGCCGGAATTCCAAAAGCGGCGAAGATCTGCACTCTGTAGGTGAGGAAGGTCACGACGGTGGCTACCCACACCAGCTGCTGCGTCAGGCCCACCGCGCCCACGCCGAGCACTTTTCCGGCGAGCAGGGTTTCGGGGCGCACGCTCGACACCACGACTTCGGCGACGCGAGTGGTCTTCTCCTCGATTACGCCGCGCAGAATGTTCTGGCCGTACAGGATGATCGACATGTACAACAGGAAGGCGATTCCCAACCCAAAGAACGCGCTGACCGCGCCCGAGCCGCCGCGACCCTCGTCGGTGATGCGCTCGGTGCGGAAAGCGAGCCGCCCCGCGGTCAACTCACGCGTCTTCTCGGCGGGAACACCCTCGGCCTCGAAGCGATAGGCGAGCACCGTCTTCTCGACCGCGTTCTCCACCTGCTCCATGGCGGTGAGGGAACTGGCATGCCGTCCCGCGTACCTCGCGCTCTCGCCCGCGACCGTCTGCTGGTCGAGCACGAGATATCCCGACCGGTCTTTACGCATGACTTCCGCTGTCGCGAGGCTCTCCGCTGCGGTCAGTTCAGAGGGCGCGACGACCCGCACGTCGGGCGTGCGGTCCGGCCCGGCGCCAAAGCCGCGCATCGACTGTGACACACGCGCGCCAAGGCCGGTGTTCGTCGCATCGATGATGACAGTTGAGCTTATGTCGGCGGCGCTCTTGGTCTTCAGGGTGAGCCACGCCGGGACGATCATCAGCGCTGCAAACAGCAGCGGGCCGAAGACCGTAGCGATGATGAACCACTTGGTGCGAACGCGCTCGATGTACTCGCGTTTGATGACCGCCCAGAGCTTACCCATGACCTGACATCCCCGGCTCCACGCCTTTGGCCCCGACTTTCTCGAGGAAAATCTGATGCAGCGAGGGTTGAACCAACTCGAATCTTTTCACGCGCGCTCCGCTGCCGACGAGCGCGCGTAACAGCTGCTGGGCGTCCGCGCCCGGCTGCAGCTCGATCTCGAAAAACAGGTTCGAGTCGTCGACCCGCTCGACCAGTGATCTGTCGGCGAAGAT
>JBKJKB010000027.1:0-9512 GCA_046597675.1 Gemmatimonadaceae bacterium | reverse complement strand
TGGCCGGCCGTTGCGATTCATGCAGAGCGACATCGTCGTCATTCCGCTGAATCCGCACGGGAAATTGCGGGAGCTCCACGATCGGATCGCCACGTGCGGTCTCCCATTCGCGCGAGCCCGGTTCTCCTTCACGCCGCACGTCACGCTGAGCCTGTATCCGCGGCTTGCGGACGACGCGGTGCGCGAGCTGCTGTCGGTGCGGATCGACGGGAACTGCCTGATCGATACGCTGCAATGTTACCACACGCGCGATCCGCAGCCCGCGCGCAAATTGCTCGAGCTGAGCTTGTCCGGGCGCGGCAAGTAATCGGAGAAGGACTCAAGCGCGCGTTTGCGTCGCCCGGTCGCGCATTGCGCGTAACCGTTGAGCCAGGTCCCGTTGCCGTGATCTCAACGCGTCGAGCGCTTTCACGCGCGAGCGCAGCAGAAAAAACCGGCGAGCATCGCCCCACGCATCGCTCGACTTCTCCAGAAGCACGAGCGTAGTTAGTGCCAGGGACGGCAGCAGCACGAGCGCCGCCATTCCCGCTTCCCAACCCCCAAGAATCCAGGCGAACGCTCCGAGCAACGCAATCCACAGGACGAAGATCGCGGCACCGGCTACGAGTTTGATCGTCGCTCGCATGCTGCCGTCAGCGGGGGACAAGCCCGCGATTAACGCCGTGAAGCGATAGGGCGGCCAGAACAACGCCGCTCCCAGCCACGCGATGGCGAACTCCAGCGGGAGCGCGATCTTCCGCGCCGACCATTGCGCGGCAGTCTGAAGATTGGTCTCAGCGTGAAGGTCGTCCGGCTGGAGGCCGAACAGATCGAGAGAGCGCGCGTGCCGTCGGATTTCACGGGCCAGCATGATTGCATCCGCGTCGCCCGCGCGACGCGCCGACGAAAGTATCTGCACGGCTCCGCGCCACCGGTCGACCTGCGTGCCCGGCCCCGGACCGTGCTCGGCGACGTATATCTGCTCGGCGGTGGCGATGAGAGATGAGTCCTCCCACTTGTCGAGGTTCAGCGTGACGCCGCGCAGAGACCGGTCGATGCGCGCGGTAAGCTCCTTGACGGCTGCGGGATTCTCTTCGGCGCCATCGATCCCCTCCCAGGCGACCGGCTCACCGATCAGGACGTGCGCGTCGGAGCGGAACTCTTCCTTGTTCCGAAAGACGAGACCGATCGGAATGATCGGGAAAGCGCGCCCGAGCTGCGATCTCGCGCCGAGTGCGATGCGGGCGGCTCCCGTGCGAAGGGGCACGAGGGCAGGTGCATCGTGGCTCATTCCTTCCGGAAAGATTCCGATGGCGGCGCCGGCGAGCAGCGCGTCGTGCGCCGCGCGGAACATGCTCGCGTTCTGCCTGACCAGCGCGAGATTGTCGCTCGGCCGGTACACGGGAATCGCACCGACCGCTTCCACCGCCCAGGACGTCCACGGGTTGGAGAAGAGCGGGGCCTTGGCGAGAAAGCGCACAGGTCTGCGCGCAACGGCTGCGAGGAAGAGCGGGTCAAGCAGCGAGTTCGGATGGTTTCCCACTAGAAGCAAAGGACCGTCGGGGGGGATCTCTCCACCGGCGACCGTGGTTCTGTAGAACGTTCTGGTCGCGAACCCGGCGACGCGTGGAAACAACGGGAGGAACCACATGCCGCCAAAGCTCGCGACAGGGCGGCGGCTTGGGGAAGGTCCGCTCAGGGATGGTTCTCCTGGTCGGCCGCGCCCATTTCGGGGAGAGTCGCACCGGCCGCTTGACAGACGTGTATATTCAAGTAAGTTCTTGAATACTTTGGGAGGCCGGTGTATGCCGAGACGACGTGTCAAAGAGCGGATATACGATCAGCTGGCGAGAGTCGGAAAGGCTGTTGCGAGCGGGCGACGCATGGAGTTGCTGGAGATACTCGCGCAAGGCGAGCGAACGGTCGAGAAGCTCGCAAAGGAGACTTCGCTCTCGATCGCCAATACCTCCCATCATCTCCACGTACTTCGTGACGCGTGTCTGGTGGATGCCCGCAAGGAAGGTCTTTACGTCTATTACCGGCTCGCGGACCCGACGGTGTACGAGCTTCTGCGACTCATGCGCGAGATCGGTGAGCGACGCCTGTCCGAGCTAAACGGTCTGGTGGCGACCTACCTCACCGCCCGCGACGAGCTCGAGCCAGTGACCCGGGAAGAACTTCTTGAACGAGCCCGCGCGGGGACGGTTCTGGTCATCGATGTTCGGCCGGTGGAGGAGTACCGGGCCGGCCATATTCCCGGTGCCGTCTCCATCCCGCTGGGCAAGCTCGAGCGCAGCACCGGCGGACTTCCGGCGGGCAAGGATATCGTCGCTTACTGCCGGGGACCGTATTGCGTTTACGCTTTCCGCGCTGTCGAGATCCTTCGCCTCCGCGGACTTCGGGCAAGGCGCCTGATGGAGGGTTTCCCGGAATGGCGCGCCGCGGGAATGCCTGTCGAAACTTCGGTGCCCGAGGCAGCAGCATGAACGTGCTGGTAGTTCTAAACGATCCTCCCTACGGCACCGAGCGGTCCTACAATGGACTCCGTCTTGCCGGCACGTTGGCGCAGCGGGAGAATGTCGCAGTGAAGGTGTTTCTCGCGGGCGACGCCGCTGCATGTGCCAAGAGCGGGCAGAAGGTCCCGCAGGGTTACTACAACGTACAGACGATGCTCTCGGCGGTGACTCGGCATGGTGGCGAGATAGGAGTTTGCGGTACGTGCATGGACGCGCGCGGGATCACCGAGGCTGAGCTGGTCGAGGGCGCTCGCAAGAGCACACTCAGTGAGTGGACGTCCTGGACCGTCGAAGCCGACAAAGTGCTCATCTTTTAACTGACTATGACGAGATCACAGACGGTCCTCGTGCTTGGTGGAGGCGTTGGCGGGTTGGTGGCCGCGTCTACCTTGCGCAAGCTGCTTCCGAAGGAGCACCGCGTCGTGCTGGTCGAGCGCGAATCGTCCCACACCTTCGCGCCCTCGTTCCTCTGGCTCATGACGGGCGGCCGAACGGCCAAGCAGATTTCCCGCCCGCTGGCCAGGTTGGAGAAGCGCGGTATCGACGTTATTCGCGGTGAGGTCGAGCGGATAGATCCCAGGGAACGATCGGCCGTCGTCAACGGCCGAACCATTGCGGGCGATCATCTTGTAATCGCCCTCGGTGCGGAGCTCGCGCCGGAAACCATTCCCGGACTTTCCCGCGCGGGGCACAACTTCTACACGCTCGAAGGCGCCGAGTCGCTGCGCGAAGCGTTGACTGCTTTTACGGGCGGGAAGATCGCCGTCCTGACAGCGGCACCGGCATACAAGTGCCCGGCAGCGCCGTATGAAGCGGCGATGCTTCTCGAATATGCCTGCCGGAAGCGGAAGCTCCGCGATCGGACGCAGATCGATCTATATGCTGCGGAGCCGGGGCCGATGGGAGTCGCCGGACCCGAGGTGTCCGCGGCAGTTCGCCAGATGGTGGAAGCCAAGGGCGTCGCTTATCACCCGGAGCACCAGGTCAAAGAAGTGGACGCGGAAGCTCGCATTATCAAGTTCACCAACGGGGCTGAGGCGAACTTTGACTTGCTTGCGTTCGTTCCTCCGCACGCAGCTCCGCGGATCGTCCGCGACACCGGCCTGACAGGTGAGACCGGTTGGATTCAGGTGGACCGGCATACGCTGGAGACGAAACACGCGGGCGTGTATGCCATCGGCGACATCGTTTCCATACCTCTGACGATGGGGAAGCCGTTACCGAAGGCGGGCGCGTTTGCTCACGGAGAGGCGGAAGTAGTCGCGCGCAACATCGCGCGGGCCGTGACAGGGAAAGGCAGCCCGGCATCGTTCGACGGCGCAGGAGAGTGCTTCGTGGAAACGGGAGACAGCAAAGCCGCGTTCGGGAAGGGAGATTTCTACGGCGAACCGGTTCCACAGATCAAGCTTCACGCTCCCGCGTGGCACTGGCACGCGGCGAAGGTGCTGTTCGAGAAAAACTGGCTCAGGCGCTGGTTCTGAGGGGGGCCGGGCCGGGATCCCGAAATTCTCGAAGGAATAAAAAATGGCGCCCCGCAGGGGGGCGCCATTTCAGAAGGCTGCGTTACTCGGCGAGCGTCGGCTCCTGGGCGACTTCGATCGCCGCCGTCTGCCGGTGCTGGCTGTCCGGACCGAAGCCGTACTTGGCCGGATCCTTCGAGATACGCGCTGCCGCAATCATCATCGGCACGTAATCGCGCGTCTCTCTGGGGAGGCGGCTCGAGATGCGGTAGTAATCCGCATCCGTACCACGCTCCTTGCCCGTGACTTCGCGCATGATGCGTCCGACGCGATTCTCACCCGTGTTGTAGGCGGCTGCCGCGAGATACCACGAACCGAATCGCCCGTGCAGATCCGACAGGTACGCCAGCGCGGCGTCCGTTGCCTTGTCCGGATGATTGCGCTCGTCCACGCGGTTGTTGACGGTCAATCCGTAGCGCTGTCCGGTCTCGGCGATGAACTGCCAGAGCCTGCCCGCCTTCGCGTGCGAATACGCCTTCGGATTGAAGCCCGACTCGATCATCGCCAGATAGATCAGGTCCTGCGGCATCTCTCGCTCAGTCAGCTTCGCCGAAATCATCTCCTCGTACTTGGGCTTGCGCTCGAGCCAGACGGCAAACCGCTCACGAAGCTTGGGGCGGGTCGTATAGATCTCGATCCACATGTCGACACGACGGTTGTCGAGATTGGCGATGTCCCAGCCGGACCTGTCGGCGACCGGCTTGTCAGCTATTGTCGCAAGGGCGTGATCGATGAACGAGGTCCCGGTGGACGTGCCCGATCCGGAGCCGAGCTGCAGGGCAACCACACCCGCCGCTACGGCCGTGAAAAGGGCCACGCCGGCGCGCGCCGTTTTCTGCTGTATCAAGGACTCGAGTCGGTTCATGCGGCAGTCTCCTCTATCTCAGCGTAGCCCAGGAGGCCACGCCTTTGTACCCGGGCCGGAATACGTCCAGGGGAACTGGTCCAAGGGGACAATACACCCTTTAGAGCCAAATGTTTTCGACCTCGAAATATAATTTGTTTATGTCTCGAATGGAAGGGTGTTTGGCCCTCAATCAAGATGGTTAACTCCTTGTTTTCTCTGGAGTTAGGGCCGGCACACGCTATATCACAAATGCACGAATTGGACCGAGGTTGGACGGGCTCGGGAGGGGGCTAGGGCGATAGCAGTGTGCAAGCCGCAGGCTGGCGTGCGTCTCACGGTGTCTCTCACCATCCAGGTCAAGATGCGCCGCCTCGCCTTCGCTCTTTTTACACTCGCCAGCGCTCCCATCCAATCCGCAGTCGCCCAAGGTCTGCTCGTGCCCCGGTGCGCGGAGGTCCGGTGTCGCCCCGGTACATCATGCCGGCCATGCGCGCCCCAGGGTGGTGTCACCCGGGTTCGGAGTGACGTGCGGGTCGAGCTGGGCTCGGGCGTGCTTCGATATGAAGTGAGCGAGACCTTCGTGAACACCGGCGATGCGCTTGGCGAAGCCGATTACATCTTTCCGCTGCCTCGCAACGCCGCGTTCCGTGACCTGCGTCTCATGGTCAACGGCGAGCTCGTGTCGGGAGAGACGATGGCTGCCGACCGGGCTCGCGCCATTTACGAAGAGATCGTGCGAAGCCAGCGCGATCCCGCGCTCGTCGAGTGGTTCGATCATGGTCTTCTGCGCGCCCGGATCTTTCCGATCGCGCCGGGAGAGAGGAAGCAGGTCGTCGTGCGCTTCGATGTGGTCGCCGAGCGCCAGGGCGATGCGCTGCGGATCGACTATTTCCGTGGGACCGAGCCGCGGCCGCAGCAGGGACGTCGGGTGCCGATGCTCAGAAACGGGGACGACGGAGAAACGCCGAGGCAAACGCCGAGTTCGACCTTCCGGCTTCGCTACGCAGCAAACGCCGCGCTTGGCCGGGCGTACTCCCCCACGCACTCGCTGCACGAAAGTCGAGACGGCTCGTGGCGTGTGTTCGAGTCGTCCGGCGGAGGCGCGGCAATAACAGTCTTGGTTTCGCGCGCGATCGGGAGTCGTCCAGCGGTGACGCTGCTCACTCACGCTACGAAGCGGGACGATCAGTACGTGATGATCTCGCTGTCGCATGGAGAGTTGCGCGCGGTACCGGTGAGCCGCGACGTCGCCTTCGTGGTCGACGTCTCAGGCTCGATGAATGGCGAGAAGTTGCGCCAGGCAGTGAGGGCTGGAGAGGCTCTGGTGCGAACACTGAGACCCGGTGACTTTTTCAGAATCATTCCGTTCAGCACGGAAGCTGAGAGCTTCCGCAGCACATCAGTCCCGGCGACCGCAGCGAACGTTTCGGAAGCTGTGCGGTATCTGCGCGAGCTCCGCGCGGAAGGATCCACGAACATCGAAGCCGCGCTGGAAGAGGCGCTCGACCATGAAGCGCGTGGCATCCCGATCGTGCTCTTCCTCACCGACGGACTACCGACGGTCGGCGAGCGCGGACAGTCCCGTCTTGCTCAGATGGCTGCCGATCGTCGCGGCCGCGCGCGCGTCTTCACATTCGGGCTTGGGTCCGATGTCAACGTGGCGCTCCTCGAGGAGCTCGCCATAGAAGGTCGCGGTACGGCGCAATTCGTCAGGCCGTCCGAGTCGATCGAGCGGGTCGTGTCACTCGTGGCGCAGCGACTCGGCACGCCCGTGATCACCGATTTGCGGTTGGAGGCGAACGGCGTGCGGCTGCGGCAGGTGTATCCGCAACTTCCCGCTGACGTATTCGCGGGTCAGGATCTCGTGATCCTGGCGCGATACGAAGGCGAGGGGCGCGCGAACATCGAGCTCACCGGAACGTCGTCGCAGGGTCCGGTGCGGATTCCCGTCTCGGCGAACTTTCCGGCACGAGAGCGCGACAACGCGTTTGTCGCGCGGCTCTGGGCGATTCGCCGCATCGGATATTTCACCGCGGAGCGCCGACGTTCGGGCGCTTCGTCCGATGTGGACGACGAGATTCGGATCCTTGGCCAGCGTTTTGGAATCCCGACCGAGCTTTCGTCCTACCTGGTGATCGAGCCCGGGATGGAGCGATTTGCCGACGCAGCCGTGCGCCGTCAGGCTGCCACGCCTGCGACAGCGGGCGGCCGGGTAGCCGGGGGGAAGGATCTCTCGGCGAGCGGCGCCGCAGCGGCGCCGCCGCCGGCGAGCACTGGCGCTCGCGCTTTCGAGGCCGCGCGGGTGTCGGCATCGCAGCGGTCGGCCACGACGATTTCCTCCGCGGACGAGACGATGCCCGCCAACGTGCGTAGCGCTGGCGGCCGGACCTTCGCTCTGCGCGATGGCGTCTGGACTGACATGGGGGCCGCCGCGACAGATGCGCGCCTGGTTCGCGTTCAGCCGTTCGCGGAGCTTTACTTCGCTCTCATGAGGGAGATACCGGAGTTACGGGAGATACTGGCGCTTGGCGAGCGGGTGCTCGTACACGGCCGGCGCGTCACCGTAGAACTGCTTCCGGAGGGAGCCGCGCGGCTGGGCGCCGCGGAAGTGGATGCGATCGCGCGCGACTGGTAATGCATGATTGACGCAGACCGCCTGTTTCGAACGTATAACGCGCAGCTCGTGCGCTACCTGACCCGCAGACTGGGCGACAGCGATCTCGCCGAAGAAGTGGCGCAGGAGACGCTCGTGCGGGCGATGCGGCAGGACACGATCACCAACGAGCGCGCGTGGCTCTTCGCCGTCGCGACGAATCTTCTGCGGGACGTTGGGCGGCGACAGGAGCGTGACCGCAAGCATCTCACGCTGCTCGCGGCGGAATTGAGAGAGAGCTCGGAGGACGCCGACGAGGAAGTGGAGCTGTCTGTGGAGCGGATGCGACAGAGTGCCGCGGCCAGGCGGGCGCTGGGCATGCTCGGAGAAAGGGACAGGTCGGCGCTGTTGATGAAGGAAGAGGGACTGAGTTATCCGGAGATCGCCGAAGCGCTCGATCTCTCGGCTGGATCGGTGGGAACGACCCTGGCTCGCGCGCGGCGACGCCTCGTGGAAGCGTATGAAGAGATCGAGGGAAGAGGAGAGAGAAATGACGCCGCATCCTGAAGAAGGCACGCTGCACGCTTATATCGACGGTGAGCTGGCTCGGGTCGAGGCGGCGACGCTCGAGCTGCATGTCGCCGAGTGCGCGCAGTGCTCGGCTGCGCTTGCGGAGGCGCGTGGCCTGGTCGCGGCCGCGTCGCGCGCGATAAGCGCCCTGGATGCCGCGCCTTCCGCGGCGGCCGCGGCCGGATCGCCAACGATTACTTCCGCTCCGGCAGCGCAGCGCAGCGCCGCGTGGCCGCCGATCTTTCGCGTTCCATACGCGCGCGCTGCGGCGCTGCTGCTTTTAGCGGGTGGCACGGCGGTCGTGATCAATCGGCTGGCGACTTCCGAGGCGGAGATACGTCCGCGCGCGGAATCATCGCTGACGGATGCGGCGTCAATGGACGAACGCGCTGCTTCGGTCGCACCCACTGTTCGCGCGACCGTGGCGCAGTCGGCGAACTCGGCGCCGACTGCGGCCGGCAGGGATCTCTCGGCACGAGGGGCCGTCGGTGGAGCCGCGTCCGCCGCGCAGAAGTCAGCCGCTCCAGCCCGTGTGTCGGCCGATGCGGCTGACGATGGCGCGAGGGCTCTCGCACTCGCGCCCCCACCTGCCGCCGCTCCATCACCGTCGCCGCGGCTGGAGCAGAGGCCTGAAGCGATCGTCTTGTCGGAAGCTGCAGCGCCACCGACTCGCGTAACACGTTTCCGCACGAAAGACGGAATCGTGCTGACGCTCACCGAAGAGCCGTTGCGGACGAGCTTCGCGGAAGAGACGAACGTCGCGCGACCGGCCGCCGGGCGAATCGCGCCGCAGGCAGCGGCCGCACAGATGCCGACGGCAGTGGTGAATTCATACCGGTGGTCGAGCGGCGAGCAGGGACGGGCATACACGCTCACCGGACTGATGAGCATCACGGAACTTGAAGCAGCGGCCAAGCGACTGAGTGAGCTGGAGCGGCTGCCGTAGCTTCGTTAGACGAAACGAATCTCCGCAGCCATTAGTAACTTCCGTCCATGGCTCCTCCCCAATTCATCTACGTAATGAAGGACCTGCGCAAGGTCGTCCCGCCTTCGCGGGAGATCCTGCGCGGCATTTGGCTCTCGTTCTACCACGGCGCGAAGATCGGCGTCCTCGGCGCTAACGGCGCGGGCAAGTCGTCGCTGCTGCGGATCATGGCGGGGGAGGACCACGATTATCAGGGCGAGGCGTGGATCGCCGACGGGATGCGGGTAGGCTTTCTGTCGCAGGAGCCGCGGCTGGACGAATCCAAGAACGTCCGCGAAAACGTCGAGGATGGAATCGCCGAGGTGCGTGATCTCCTCAAGCGCTTCGAGGACATCTCCACGCGCTTCGCCGAGCCGATGGATGACGCGAAGATGCAGAAGCTGCTGGCCGAGCAGTCGCGCGTGCAGGACGCGATCGAGGCCAAGGGCGCATGGGAGATGGATCGAAAGATCGAGATCGCGATGGACGCGCTTCGCCTTCCTCCCGCGGACGCCGATGTAAA
>JBKJKB010000344.1:0-3565 GCA_046597675.1 Gemmatimonadaceae bacterium | reverse complement strand
CCGCCGCCGAGTGGAAACCTCGGGCGGCGGCGCTGAGTTTAGTGCCGATCACCGGTTAGAGGTGACCGGGTCACCTGCCCGGGGGCGTACGCGACACGAGCATTGAGCGATAGAAATCTCCACGACTCAACCTGTCAAGGCTGGCCTGCTGCGCGATGGACGCAGACGGCAATCCATAATAGGTCCGGACATAGTTGATTGTGGCGATAAGCAACGCCCGGCACAAGAAGGGATTATGCACTCCCTTCGAGTTGTCGCTGTTCGACTGGCCGTACTCCCCGCAGAGCCGCGCATTGAATTCAGCGCCTTCGGCAGGAGTGATGGTGTTGTCGGTGGTACTCCATTCGGCCGGTCTGGTGGCCCTCACTGTGGGCAGCATGCCAGCGTCGGTGGGCGCGGCCTGGAGCGAGCTGCTGGCATTGAGGTCCCGCCAGAGCTGATCCGCAAAAGACTTCATGAGAGCGCGGGAGTCGTTGAAGATCGCGGCTGCCACTGCTGCGCTCCCATGACACCCTGCGGTAGTGCAGCTTTGCCACGACCTGGCGGTCGCCGTGAAAGCGCATGTCTTGTCGGCCGTCGGCTTCCCCGTCGCGTCGAGGCACGGAACCGGGCGCATCAGGTGGCCGGTGGACTGGAAAGTAAAAGCGCCCGTCAGCTTGTCGGTTACGGTGAACTTGTTGACGTGACATCCGGCGCAGAGCTTCGGGTTCTTGGTCGTAGCGTGCGACCCGAAGATCCGTGCGGTGTCGTATACGAATCCCGGTGGGCGCCAGCCGGCAAGGCCCAGCAGCACAGCGCCCTGTGGAGCGTGCGGTGCGCTTTGCGTAAACGATGGTTCATTACGCCGCATGTGACACTGCATGCAGAGATTCTGCTCCGGGTCCGCGGACGTGGTGGAGAAACGCAGCTGCCCGGCGTTGCTCGAGCCGTGCGGGTCGTGGCACACGGCGCAGGTCGTCGGTTGATAGTCCGTTGCCGAACTCCTTTCGATGAAATTGGCGTCCTCGCCCCACCTTTCGAGCACCTTGCGACCATCGTGACAGCCGGCGCAGCCGCTGGACGTGTTCGAGGCCATATACACATTCACTTTGGCGTGTCCCGACGCCTTCCACTCTTCAGCGAACGGCTGGTGAGCTCCGGAATGGCAGTCGCCGCAGTTGCCGGTGCCGCTCATGCTGACCTTCGCCAGCGGCCGTATGAGCGTTCCCTGGCTGACGCCCTCGACGTGCTTCAGCCCCGGGCCGTGGCAGCTCTCGCACTGAACGTCGTAATACGTGTTGACCTGCACCTTGTCGTGTCCGGATGTCGTTCCGCCCACGGCATTCCCCTTCCCGGTCACCGTATGGCAGCCGTAGCACTCCGGCGCCTTGCCCGCGCTCGCTGTAAGTGTGGCGTACGCGCCCGCGTGCGCCGTCGTCTGCCAGCTCGCCTGGAAGCCCGAGTGACAATTGCCGCAAGTCGTCTGCTTTGCTGCCGCGTCGTAATAGCCGAGGAAGCCGGAGGCGGCATCGGGCGGCGCATTGAACGGCGCTCGATCGCGGTAGACGACGTTGTCGCCGGAACACCCCGCGACGGTGGCGGTAATGAAAACTGCCGCTAAAACGCGGTAAACGGGAGTGCTGCGCATCGTTGGCCGTGCGAGCGCGCGCGCGAAGAGATTCATTAGCAATGACCCTCGGAACACATCCGTTAAACCACGTAGCACTGCGGGTCAATAATGGATGCGGTGGGCTCAACGGGATAGTCAGGCAAACCCCTTACTCGCGTCGGCGAACTCCTGAGACCATGTGGGGAGATAGAGCCACTTAAATCCGGCATTCGATGATTCCCGTCGTGACGACCGAAGCGGTATCCATGGGGCCACGTGCACCGGCGTGGGAAACTGGCTTCTCCTCCGCTATTGGCCTTCAATCCAAGGCGCGCGATGAGAAGTGTCGAACGGAGAGAGTTCCTCAAAGGGATCGCCGCCGTATCGGCTGCCACCGCCGGGTCCGCGTTGGCGCCCCACGTGCTGCTTTCAGCACCAACAAACGCCCAGGCTGAACTCGAGTCTGCTGCGGATTGGCGAAAGACGCCCTGCCGACTGTGCGGCGTAGGCTGCGGGCTGCTGGTCGCCATCGAGAACGGTCGCGCCGCTGCCGTGAAAGGCGACCCGGGCTCCGCTGTCGGGAAGGGGCTGGCCTGCGCGAAAGGCTACTACTCGGTTCAGGCGCTCTACGGGCGGGACCGGATCACGCGCGCGATGGTCCGGCGCGGTCGCGGACTCGACCAGGTGCCTATCGGCGAAGCACTGGACCTGGTGGCGCAGCGGCTGCGCGAGACCATCGAGCGGTACGGCAAGGACAGCGTTGCCATCTATGGATCGGCGCAGTGGACTGTTCCCGACGCATACGTCGCGTCCAAGCTCTTCAAGGGCGGGCTTGGCACGAATAACGTCGAATCGAGTGACCGGCTGTACGCAGCGGGTGCGATCGCCGGCCTCGAAAGCAGCTTCGGCCTGGACGGCTCAATCGGCTGCTACGAGGACATCGAGCACGCCGACGTCTTCGTCCTCTGGGACATCAATCTCGCAGAGACGGACCCCGTTCTCTTTTCGCGCATGCTGGACCGGAGGCGGCGTGACCGGGCGGTTCGGATCATCGACCTCACGACGCGCACGACGCGCACGAGCTATGCGGCCGACCGCTCACTGCTGCACACGCCGCACTCGGGGCTGGCTGTCGCGAACGCGATCTGTCACGAGATCGTCGCGCGCAAATGGGTTAATCGTGATTTCGTGACTCGCCACGTGTCGTTCAAGCGCGGAAAAACCGGGATCGGATACGGCTTGACCGACGACACGCTCGTGGTGGACGCGCCAGCGAGCGCGAGCTGGGACGACTACGAGGCTTTCCTCTCGGCGTACACGCCGGAGCGCGCGCAACAGCTGTCGGGACTGAGCGCTGACGGGATCCGCTGGCTCGCGTCCCTGTACGGGGACTCGTCCCGCAAGGTGATGACCGTGTGGGGTGCGGACGCGAGCCAGCACGCGCGCGGTACATGGATGAACAACCTGCTGTACAACATTCATCTTCTCGTTGGCAAGATCGCGTCGCCCGGCAACAGCCCGTTGTGCATCACCGGCCAGCCGAGCGGCGGAAGCAACGTGCACGACGCGGGCACGATGACGCACACACTCCCGCGCGGCGTGGTGTCGAACGCGGGCGATCGCCGGCGAGCCGCCGCGATCTGGGGCGTTCCCGTCGAGAGCATCAGCTCACGGCCCACCCGCACCGCGCTGCCGATGTTTCGCGCGCTCGACCGTGGCGACATTCGCTTTCTCTGGATTCAGTCGACGAATCCTATGGTCAGCCTGCCCAACCTCGCTCGGTACCGTCGCGCTGCGGCCAAGGATGGCCGCTTTCTCGTCGTTTCAGAGGCCTATCCCACGCCGACTACCGATGTGGCGGACGTCGTTCTGCCCGCGGCGATGTGGATCGAGCGCGAAGGTGTTTTCGCGAACGTCGAGCGCCGCGCGCAGCACTTCGACCAGCTCGTCATGCCGCCCGGTGAAGCGATGAGCGAC
>JBKJKB010000332.1:0-8966 GCA_046597675.1 Gemmatimonadaceae bacterium | reverse complement strand
GTCTATCAGCTCCACGCGCTCAGGCTGCGCGTAGTAATCTTCCCTCGCAAACAGCTCTGCAGCTTCGGCGGGCCTGCGTGCTGCTGTGAGCGCGATCGGCCTCAGATAGCGACCCAGCGAATCGAGCGCGGCCGGGGCGATGTAACTCTTCGGCGCCTTCACCACCGCGGCAGCCGCAGAGTTCGTGCGCCAGGCAACGCCGAATGCGACGATCACTCCCGCCGCAATCGCGAGCCAAATGTAATTCGAATGGTCTGAACTGTCGCCCTTAATTTTGCGGCCCTCCCGCGGGTTGATACACCGCGAGCTGAAAAGTTGCCTTCAGTTGGTCAAGGTTTCCCGCGAGCGACAGCGAAGTAATCTCCGTCGCGGGCGGCAGCCGCAGGATCACGCGCGACACGGCGGATACGTTCCCATTCGCCTCGAGCCGCAGCCCGAATGTCGCCGGCTGAAACGTCAGGTCCCCCATGTTTCGCGTCTCTGCGAGGCTCGCGGAATCGGACGGAGTGAAGCTCGCCTTCACTGTGGACATTCCGGCGACCTCCGCGATCCGCGACACCGTTTGTGCCAGCGAAACCTTCAGTGCCTCCGGAGCCCCAAACTCCGCCGCCTCCTGGGTCGTTCGGCCCCACTCGTCGGTCTCCCCTGTGGAAGCGGGAATGAATTGCTGTGCGAAGCGCGTCGCGGTCTCGCGTATGGTGACTGCTTCGATGATATCGGCCTCGGCCTCGTTCGTGATCTTCCGCGCAGAGCACGACGTCCACGCTGACATCGCCACGACGAGCACGGTCACGCCCACCATCCTCGCCGACTGCTGGTTTTTCCGGAGATACGCGCCAACCTCATCGAGCTTGAGACCCTTCATGGACTACCCGCCGAGGAAAAGCTGACTTTGAAGTTGCCCGACATCTCGTTCCCTTCGCCCGCGTACTCGAACGAGTCGAGGTTGAACGACTGCAGCGGAATTCTTGCCGGCAACTCCCGTGAGAACTCAGCGACTCCCTCGAGCACGTCGGCGCCCGTCGCTCCCACCGCCGTTCCGGAGATTTCGACGCGCAAGCCATCGGCTGTCCGTGTAACTGTCGTTGCGGTCAGGCCAACGTTAGGCGGTTGCGCGAGTCGGATCCCGTTTAGGAGCCGCGCCAGGTGCTGCCTCCGCCCGAAATGGCCGTGAATGGCGGCCATGCGGTCAATGTTCGCGCGCCGCTCACCGATGACGTCCATGGCTGGCGCGATCTTCGCCATCTGCGCATCGGCGGCCGCACGCTCCCTCCGCAGTTCGCCCGCGGCGCGCGACGCCATCACGGTCGTGAATACCGCTGCTCCGACCGCGAGCGTGCAGACTGCCGCGGCGGCGCGCGTCCAAGTCCGCATGCGATGCTCCTCGCCAGCGCGAATCAGATCTTTAGGCGACGGATACAACGCCATCTCAGTTCCTGGCTCCGCGTTCAGCACGCTGCCCAACGCTGCGATCGCGGCCGGCGGCCCCATGGCCGGAGCGAGTGGAACGACCTCGACGTTGAGCGCGGCGTTCAGGACAGCGTCCACATGGGCCTGATCGGCAGGCTCGGCGGCAACGAAGATCTTCTCGATGTCCGTGCCGCGGAAATGCTGGCGGAGGTACATCCGCGCGCGACCGACCTGATCTATCACGGTCTGAACGTCTACCGCCGACAGGCCTTCATCGGACGTTGGCGGCTCCGAAATGAAGCGCACGTCGCCGCCTTGAAACACTCCGATGACCGGCGATCCCTGCAGCATGATCGTAAGCGCCGCGGGATCGGGCGAGCCGTTGACCTCGCGATACAGGCGCGCCATCGCCTGCGGTACGACCGTGAGATGGTCCAGGCGAATGCCCGCTCGCTCCAACGTGCCGGCGATAGTATTTACGACGTAACGTGGCGCAGCTGCGGCAAGTATTTCCAGAGGAAGAACTTCTACGGTCGTCGCCGCGCTCCGCCGCTCAGGCAATCCTTTTTTCGCCGCCGGCGTGAGCTTCCCGGTGCGACGATCGATGTGGCCCCCCAATGCGAAACCGACGAGCGGGTCCTCGATATCGGGAAACAACCTTCGCATCTCCCGCTCGATGATCGGCGCGAGCACATCCGCGCCCGCCGGCGGCAGCGTGAGGAGGTGGCATGAGATACCGAACCCGCGAATGGACGCGGTGAGTTGCGCTTCGCCCGGCCGAGCTGCCGAGCGGATCAGCTCGACCACGGCATCGGCCGCTTCCTCGATGCTCGGCATGCTGCGCGCGACGCTCATGTGGTCTATAATCTCGACGCCGCCGGCCTGACGGACGTACTCGATCACGTAGATCCGGTCGGGATCGATGAGCGCCCCGAACCGTCGCGCTGACGATTTGCTCATCTGCGCCCGATGGAGTCGTAAATGCCGAGGATCGGGAGAATGATCGCGAGCGCGACCAGCAGTACCGCTCCACCCATCACCGCTATCAGCGCCGGCTGCAGTATCGTCACCATTCTGCGGACCGCCGCGGGGATCTCGCGTTCGTAGTAGATCGACGCGCGGTTGAGCGCATCGTCAAGGTGCCCGGTTATTTCGCCCAGCGAAATGCTCCGAACCACCATTGGCGGGAAGATCGGCGACGCCGCGAACGCCGTGCCCAGCGATTCGCCTCCGATAATTGCCTCCCGGACGCCGGCCACCGCGCGGGCGACGGCCCGGTTTCCCACGAGTCGCTCGGAAAGCTGCAGCGAGTACACAATCTCCACGCCGGTGCGATAAAACAGGGCCAGATAAGTGACAAGGCGAGCCATGTTGATCTGCGAGATAAGCTCACCGAAGACAGGAAGCCGCAGAAGGAACGCATCGATCCTGACGCGAATCGCCGGATTGCGGCGCCCGGCCGCCAAAAATACCCCGCCACCGGCGAACGCCGCGACGAAGCCGAACCAGTAGCCGCGAATTATCTCCGACGCGCCGATCACGATCCGAGTCGCTATGGGGAGCTCGGCCCCGCGCGATACCAGCACCGGGAGAAGTTTCGGAAAGACGAACCCGACCAGCACAATCAACAGTCCCAGAATAGCGACGACGATGATGATGGGGTACAGCACCGCCTGCTTGATCTGGGAGCCGATCGTTTGCTGCCAGTCGAGGTGTTTGACGAGCTGAGCAAGCACGTAGTCGAGCTGGCCGCTGGCTTCCCCCGCCTCGATCGTGCTGATGTAAAAAGACTCGAACGCTTTCGGGTGTTCAGCCATCGCCTCCGAAAGACTTCTTCCTTCCAGTGACATGGTGTCCCGCATCTGCGCCACGATCGCACGCAGTTTCTTGGACTCGAGCCGCGGCTCCACGTCCGTGAGCGTGGTCATGATCGGCATGCCAACCTGGGCCGAGCCGGCCATGTACTCGAGCAGCGCGAGAAGGTGCTTCTTCTCGATCTTGCCGTCGACTTTCTTCGCACCCGCCGGCTTCTCTGCGGGACGGCTGCGCACCAGATAGCTCCCGTTCTCCCGGAGACGCTCGGCGAGATCGTCCTCGCTCGTCGCGGCCATGGTTGCTTTCTCGACCTGGCCGGTCGCGGTCAGGGCTTCGTACCAGAAATGCGGCAAGATCGGTATCCTAGGCCGCGATCACGCGGAGAAGCTCGTCCAGGCTGGTCACCCCCGCCCGGACTTTCACGATCCCGTCATCGAACATCGTAGGCCGGCCCGATACCCGGTGAATTTCCTCGGCGGGCCTGCGCTCGTAGATGACGCTGGAGAGCCGCTCGTCCACGGGGAGGAATTCGAATATCCCGAGCCGCCCGCGGTAACCGGTCTGGCGACAGTTCATGCACCCCTTCGGCCCGAACAGCGGATCGTTCCCGAGACCATGCCGCTGGCGGACGACTTCCGGAATCTCCACCTCGGCCTTGCACTTGTCGCACAGCACTCTGACCAGTCGCTGCGAGATCACCAGGTGCATCGACGACGCGAGCACGAACGGCTCCGCTCCCATGTCGATGAGACGCGGAATTGCGCCGGCAGCCGTCGTCGTGTGCAGGGTCGTCAGCACCAGGTGGCCGGTGAGCGCGGCACTGAGCGCGATCTGCAGCGTCTCCTTGTCGCGGATCTCGCCGACGAGGATGATGTCCGGATCGTGTCGCAGTATCGAGCGCAGCCCGGACGCGAAAGTGAGCCCGGCGCGAACGTTGATCTGCGACTGACGGATCGTCGCGAGCTCGTATTCGACGGGGTCCTCGAGCGTGATGATGCAACGCTCGCGCGTGTTGAGCTCCGAGAGAGCGGAATACAGCGTCGTGGTCTTTCCCGACCCCGTCGGACCGGTGACGGGGATGAGCCCGTGCGGGCGCTGCATCGTGCTCCGCAGAAGTGCGAGATCGTCCTGCGCGATTCCGAGCGAGCCAAGGTCCAGAGCAGTCCGGCTCCGGTCCAGGATTCTCAGAACGACATCCTCGCCGTAGATCGTCGGATATGTGGATACCCGGATGTCGACCTGCGTCGAGTCCAGGGTGGCGCGAATGCGCCCGTCCTGCGGCAGCCGGGTCTCCGCGATGTCGACGCCCGCGAGGATCTTGATCCGGCTCATCAGCGGGGCCTGCACGTTTTTCGGATATCCTCCGGCGTCCTGCAGCAGTCCGTCGACGCGGTAGCGGACCCGCGTTTCGTGCTCCAGCGGCTCGATGTGCACGTCGGTCGCTCCGAGCTGCACGCCGCGCTTGATGATCGCTTCCGCGAGCGCGGCGGCGTTCACGGATTCCCCGGCCTGCTCCTGCTCCGTGGTCCGTGCGGTCGGGGGCGAGTACGCCGGTTGCGGCGCCGGCGCCGACGGCCGTCGGTCACTGTCGGGGCTCGCTACCGGCGGCGCAGGCGGGACCACCACCTTGCCGTCGTAAGCGCGCGCGATCATCTCGGTTATGCTGTCTCTGGACGCCGCGCAGACTCTGATCGGCCGGCGCGCGGCGCGCTCGACCGCCGTCACCGCCTCGATCTGGAACGGGTTCGCCATCGCGACGAGCAGCCGGCCGTTGTCGTTGCGCAGCGGGAGAGCGGCGTATTTGGTCGCGATGTTCCCGGGGAGGGACGCGACCGCCGCTGGATCCAGCGTGACGTCCTGCATCGTGACGTACGGAATGCCTGCGTCCGCGCACAGCGTGCGGACGAGAGAATCGTCGTCGAGATACCCAAGCTTGACCAGCGTCTTGCCCAGCTGCTCACCAGTGGCAGCGTGGACCTGCAGGCCCTTCTCGAGTTGTTGTTTGTTGATGAGGCCGGCTTGGATCAGCCGCTCACCTATCCGCGCTCGTGGCGCCATAGCGGCCCGGGAGTGAATTCGCTGTCAAAGAAACGGCGAAGTGCCGGGATGCGCAACAAGAATGTTGCTCTATAGAATGTCCTCGCAAGCTAGCCGAGCGACCCGGTATCTCATTTCGGCGCTACGCGAGCAAACCGCGCTCGCTAAGACGCGCCTGCATGAGACACCGGGCCGCTCGGCTAGCTGCTGGCTACCACTTGCCCGCCGCGGTGCACGCGCAGTCCCGCCACGCGCCGGCCATCCATCGCCACGATCTCCAGCTCGCCACCGGGGAACGCCACGCGGTCGCCAACGCGCGGCAGCCGTCCGAGCGTCGCGAACGCGTACCCGCCCAGCGTCGAGTAGTCGCCTTCGGGGATGTCGAGCCTGTGGTCGGAACGCACGTCGATGAGCGACATCGAACCGGCCAGCTCGAGCACGCCGTCTGCCTCGAACGAGTCGCGCGCAGCCAGGTCGTACTCGTCGGAGATGTCGCCGATGACCTCCTCGATCAGGTCCTCCATCGTGACGATACCAGACGTCCCGCCGTACTCGTCGAGCACCACTGCCATGTGCGCCCGCGTCCGACGCAGATCCTCCAGCACCCGCTCGGCCGGACGGCTGTCGGGGATGTACAGCGCCTCGCGCAGTGACGCCTCGAGAGAGAACAGTTCGCCCGGCGGATGGAGCCAGAGATCCTTGGCCAGGAACACGCCCACGACGTCGTCCAGGGATTCACGATACACCGGGTACCGCGAGTATCGCTCGGTGCGAAGAGTCTCCCAGACCTCCTCAGTAGTCGCCGTTACGTCGAGCGCGACGATCTCCGTACGCGGGCGCATCACATCGACCGCGGTCTTGTTGTGAAAATCGAAAACACCGGCGAGCATCGCGCGGTCGGACTCGTCCAGCGCGCCGTGCGCGTGCGACTGCATGACGAGCAGCCGCAGCTCTTCCGGCGAGTGGATCGAGTGCAGCTCCGATACCGGCGTCACGCCAAAAATCCTGAGAATCATGTTGGCCGCGCCGTTGAACACGTAGATCAGCGGCATCATCACGCGTGAAAAAACCACGAGCGGAGCGGTGACGACCTTGGCGACCTTCTCCGGCATCGTCAGCGCGATCGATTTTGGCGCGAGCTCGCCAAGCACTACGTGCAGGAACGTGATTATGAAGAAGGCGGTGACGAACATTGCCCCGCCGTGCAGCGCGGCCGGCGAGGCCACGAATCCGAACAGGCCCAGGACCCAGGCAAAGAGCAGGGCCATGGCCGGCTCGCCGATCCACCCCAACCCGAGCGAAGCCATCGTGATCCCCAGCTGGGTGCCGGAGATGTACCGGTCCAGGTGGGTGAGGGCCTTCTGCACCACCTTCGCCGCCGAATCGCCCGCCGAAGCCATCTGGTCGATCCGGCTGCGCCTGGCGGCGACGAGCGCGAACTCGGCGGCGACGAAAAAGGCGTTGGCGAAAACCAACAGAATGACGGCTATCAGCCGCAGCGCTACTTCGCCGCCGCTGACCTGTAGTGACTCCACCAAGACTCCTTCGTCGGAAAGAGCGGGGATGTTGACAAAAAAATCGTGCAAGACGCACCCGCTTTGCCCAAATCTAAGGGGGCGAGGGTATTTGACGCGGGCCCCATAGTCTCGCATTTTGCAACAGGCGGGTCGCCGTGGACTGCGAATTGGCGGGTCCGACGATCCAATGCTCAGGCCAAATAGCCACTACGCCCATCGACGCCGAACAGCTCGTACAGCCATTCGATACACGCCAGATACTGCGCCGCGTTTACATCGCGCGGCTGTCGTTGGCGGGCGCCATTTACCTGGCCGCATTACTCGTCTGGCTCCGGACGGATGAGTCCTCGACGCTCCTGTCATCGCTGGCACTCGTCGTCGCGATGGCTTTCACGGCCGCATCCATCATCTATACCGAGGTCTACAAGCGACCGGCGGGCAGGACGTTTCTTTATCTACAGTCCCTGTTCGATCTCGCGCTCGTCACGGCGGTTGTGCAGGTAACCGGAGGAGCCAGCTCGGGTTTTGCGGCACTGTACATCCTCGTCACGGCGGAAGCGGCTCTCCTCTTGACCGCTCGCGGCGTGGTCCTGGTCGCGGCGCTGGGGATCGCGGTCTACGTGGCCGCCGCCGTCATGACCCCCGGTGGCGAGCGCGACCTCAGATTCTGGCTGCGGGTGGGTGTCTTCGCATGGGTGGCAGCCGGGTGCGGGTACGTCAGCGCGAAGCTCCGCGAACAGGGCACCGGCGGTGAGGCGCTCGCCGCCGAGCTCGCGCAGTTCCGGTTGCAGAAGGCCGATGTGGAAGAGCTTCGGTCGCGCGCGCGGAAGCTGGAAGCGGTCGCTGGGCTGAGCGCGTCACTGGCGCATGAAATCAGAAATCCCCTCGCCGCAATTCGCAGCGCAGTCGAACAGCTTGGCGATTCGCCGCGTTCCAACAAGGACGAGCGCGCGCTGAGTGCGTTGGTGCAGCGCGAATCCGACCGACTCTCGCGACTCCTCTCGGACTTCATCGATTTCGCGCGGCTGGACGCGGCGCGCTGGGCACCACTCGACGCGATCGAAGTCACCAGCGACGCGATATCACTCGCCGAGAATCATCCGGAGAAACCTGAGGGAGTGCGGATAAGCGCTATGCTTCCGCGCACCCCTGTCATCATCGATGGCGATTCGGATCTGTTGCACCGCGCGCTGTTCAACTTGCTGCTGAATGCGATGCAGGCCTCACCGCCCGGCGGGACCATCTTCGTGGAGGCGGCCGAGCTGTCGCCGCGCCAGACTCCGATCGACGGCGCGCCCTTTCTGACCGGCAGCCTCGCGATCCGCATCAGTGACGAGGGCGGCGGAATCCCCGAAGACATTCGCAAGCGCATGTTCGATCCGTTCGTGAGCACGAAGCGGGGTGGAACCGGGCTCGGCTTGGCGGTGGTTCAACGCGCGGTGACCGCGCACAAAGGTTTGGTCCTCGTCGACAGCACGGCCAATGGCTCGCGCTTTACGGTCCTGCTCCCGCGGTCGACCATGAGCGCTAACGGAGTGAGCAATGTCTGAGACCCCGACATCGGTGCTCGTTATAGACGACGAGCCCGCGATCGTCGAGACCATGGAGATACTTCTCCGGAAGGAAGGATACGCCGCGCACACGGCGACCGATGGCAATGAAGGCATCTCCCGGATGGCGGCGTTGCGACCTGACATCGTCATCAGCGACGTTCGCATGCCGACGATGAGCGGGCTCGATGTGTTGGCGGCCGCGCGCAGCCTGGATGCGGAGATGCCAGTGATTCTGATGACGGCGCATGCCACGGTGCCAGCCGCGGTCCAGGCGGTGAACGACGGGGCCTTCTATTTCCTGGAGAAACCGTTCGGCAACGAGCAGCTGCTTGCAATCGTGCGGCGCGCCTCCGAGCACCGGCGTCTTCGGGCGGAGAACCGGACGCTGAAGGCGGAGATCCGGCGACGCGAGCATACCGGGCGCCCGGCCGGCACGAGCTCGGCTTGGCTCGAAGTGCTGAAGGTCGCGGAGACCGTGGCGCCTACCGAATCGACCGTACTGCTGCAGGGAGAATCCGGAACCGGTAAGGAAGTAGTTGCGCGCTATTTGCACGAGCTTTCCGCCCGCGCGCACGGGCCGTTCCTCTCCATCAACTGCGGCGCGCTGCCGGAGAGTCTCCTCGAGAGCGAGCTG
>JBKJKB010000348.1:0-2765 GCA_046597675.1 Gemmatimonadaceae bacterium | reverse complement strand
GTGACTGGTGACTAGTGACTAGTGACGGCGGGTCAGGATGGCGTATTGGCGGTTACTAATCACTAGTCACTAATCACTTAGTAACTTTCCCTCATGCCTCCCCGCCACATCGAGCTTCGCGTCCGCTACGCCGAAACCGACCAGATGCGCATCGTGTATCACGCCAATTATCTGGTGTGGTGCGAGATTGGGAGAACGGAGTACATACGGAGCGTGGTGGGCTCATATGCCGAAGTCGAGCGGAAGGGAATCGTCCTCGCCGTGATCGAGGCGAGTCTCCGGTTCCATGCGCCTGCCCGGTACGACAATCTGATCTCGGTCGCCACGACGTTGCGCGAGGTGCGATCCAGGGCGGTCTCCTTCGACTATCTGATAACCAATGCGGAAACCGGTGAGAAGCTCATCACTGCCAGCACGACGCTGGCGTCGACGGATCCGAGCGGCCGACTCGTGTCGATGCCGGCTGAGCTTCGAGACGCCCTGGAGAAATCGCGTGAGTAGAGAAAAAACGCTGTTGGCTGGTGGCTGTTGGCTTTTGGTGTCAGCGTGTGCCACGGTCCCGACAAGCCGGTCTGTACTGAGCGAGGAGAACGTTCGGGATTACGCTGCGCTGCTGCGCATGGCGGACTCGCGCGCGCTCGACACGGCGGTAATCGATCGCGGTCTCGCGTCTACGGCCAGCGCCGTGCGGACCGAAGCTGCAAGGGCGGTCGGCCAAGTTGGGCGCGCGCAGGCCGCTCCCCGAATCGCGTCACTTCGCGCTCTTCTGCGTGGCACCGACGCTGATGTCGCCGCCCAAGCTGCGTACTCGCTCGGCCTGCTTCGCGACACGGCCAGCACGCCGGATCTCGTGGCCGCGTTGACCTGGTCTTCGCGCGTCGCGCGCGAGGCGGCATGGGCACTCGGACAGGTAGGCAACGCGGCTCGAGGCGCGATCACTGATGCGTTAGCTCGCGGTCACAAGGACCCCGGCACCCGGGCTCAGCTCCTTCTTGCGTCGGCAAAGTTGACGCCAGTTCCCGCGACCTCCGTGATCTCGTATTTCGACGACGAGCATCCTTCGGTCGTGTGGGCTGCGGCCTATGCCATTTCCCGCACGCGCACTTCCGCGGGGCTCAGCGCGCTCTGGGCGCTGGGCGATTCGCTCGAATCGCGTGTCCCGGTGCGGCTCGGCCAGGACCCGCCCGCGTTGGTGTCCGGTCCCGAGAGAGCCCCGTACATCGATCGTGAAAGTGCTCCCTATCGCATTCGCGCTGAGATAGCCAGGATGCTCACACGCTCCGTGGCCGGTGACTCGCTCGCCGCGGTCGCGATCGGGTCGCTGGCGCAGTACGCACGTGACCAGCACCCGCATGTGCGCATCAACGCGCTGCGCGCTCTGGGCAGCTATGGCGCGCGTGCGAGGACACACGTAGTCGCGGGCGCACGCGATGCGGACCCGAACGTGCGGATTGCGGCGGCGCAGAGCCTCGCAGCTGTGCGCGACTCGACGGACGTTCCGTGGCAGGAGCTGTGGGCAGCGGATACCGGCTTCACCTACCGACGGAGTCTGCTCGAGGCGTCGCTGCGGTTTGGTGTGGAGCTGCCGGCCATCGGCGCCTGGACCCGGGACGCGGAGTGGCGACGGCGCGCGGCTGTGGCGTCCGCGGCAGGGGGCGCACCGACGGGTGCGCAGAGCGTGCGGATCGCCGAGCTTCTCCTGTCGGATAGCGACTCCCGCGTGAGGGCCGCCGCGCTGAGTGGGATCGCTCCTGACACGAGCCGAATCACCGCCCAGGTACGAGAGCTGTTGAATGTGGCGACCAACGACTCTGACCCCCTGGTGCGGGAGCGCGCTCTGGCGCTGTTGTCGCACCGCGCAGAAGACGAGAGTGAGCGTGCCGCGCCTGTGCGGGACGTCGGCTGGTACGAGGACGTCGTGAGGTCCATCGTGGCTCCCACGCTCGACGGAAGGCCCGTGCGCGTGACGTTCATGACGGAGCGCGGGCCCATCGGAGTGGAGTTCTTCGGTACCGAGGCGCCGCTCACGGTCAAAAACTTTCTCGAGCTCGCGCGCGGCGGCACGTTCCGCGGCACGCGGTTCCACCGAGTCGTTCCGAACTTTGTGGTGCAGGATGGTGACCCGCGCGGCGACGGATCGGGCGGTCCGGGGTATTCAATCCGGGACGAGCTGAATCCTCATCGCTACGATCGTGGCGTGCTGGGGATGGCGCTCTCGGGTCCGGACACCGGAGGCAGTCAGTGGTTCATCACGCATTCGCCGCAGCCGCATCTCGATGGCGGGTACACGGTCTTCGGCAGAGTCGTGTCCGGGTTCGACGCGCTCGACCGGATTGTGCAGGGAGACCAGCTGATCGACGTGAGATGAGAAAGGTGCTGCGTGCTGCGCGCTGCGTGCTGCGCGCCAAGGGCGTAGGCGCGGTATGCGTCGGCGTGCTTTCCACAACTGGTCTCGCGGCTTGTGCACCTCCCGCAGCTGCTCCGCTTGCTGGAGCCCCAGCGCCGGTTGTGGCGCTGCCGAGCTCCGAGCTGGCGCCGGGAAACCGGCAGATCGTTTTCGACTGGGAGTTCGAGCAGGGCGACTCACGCATGCGCGGCGAGGGCGTGGTTCGCCTCGCGCCCCCGGACAGCGCGAGACTCGACCTCTTTCTCGGCGGCGGATTCGGGAGTGGCGCCGCGATACTCGTTGGGGATTCGCTGCAGGCGCTACTCGTGGATGCTGCCAGGCGGCTCATCCCGCCGGCCCCCATGCTCTGGGCCGCCCT
>JBKJKB010000329.1:0-3905 GCA_046597675.1 Gemmatimonadaceae bacterium | reverse complement strand
CTCGCGCGGAAGCTGAAGCTCGAGGGTCGCCAGGTGCGCCTCGTGGCGTGCGACGTCTACCGTCCCGCCGCCATCGACCAGCTGGAGACGCTCGGCCAGCAGCTGGACGTGCCCGTGTACGCCGACAGGACGACCAACGACGTCGTGAAGATCGCGAAGCATGGGATCGAGGCGGCGCGGAGGGAGCGGGACCGGGTGGTGATCGTCGATACCGCGGGCCGCCTGCAGATCGACGATGCGATGATGGAGGAGCTGTCGCGCCTCAAGGCGGCGATATCGCCCGACGAGATCCTGCTGGTCGCCGACGGGATGACCGGACAGGACGCGGTGAAGATCGCGCAGGGGTTCGACGACCGGCTCGGCGTGACCGGCGTGATTCTCACGAAGATGGACGGCGACGCGCGTGGCGGAGCGGCGCTCTCGATCTACGGCGTCACGAAGAAGCCCATCAAGTACATCGGCGTCGGCGAGAAGTCGGATGCCCTCGAGGAGTTCCACCCCGAGCGGATGGCGGGGCGCATCCTGCAGATGGGCGACGTCGTCTCGCTCGTGGAGAAAGCGCAAGCCGCGTTCGACGAAGACGAGTCACGCCGGCTCGAGAAGAAAATCCGCAAGCAGGGAATGGACCTGAATGACTTCCTGTCGGCGATGCGCCAGATGGAGAAGCTCGGCCCCCTCGAGGGAGTGCTCAAGCTGCTGCCCGGGGTCAACACCGCGGCTCTCAAGCAGGTCAAGAGCATGGACCCCAAGCGGATGAAGCACGTCGAGGCGATCGTGCTGTCGATGACCGCCGAGGAGCGGACCGAGCCCGGTATCCTGAACGGCTCGCGCCGCGCCCGGATCGCGAAGGGCTCGGGCCGGCCGATCAACGAGGTGAACCGGCTGCTGACCCAGTTCCGGGAAATGCAGAAAATGATGAAAAAGGCGGCCGCAGGTGGCCGCCAGGGTATGATGCCGTTCGGAATGCGTTAACTTTACAGGCTACCCATTACCGGGTGCGGCTCGGAAACGCCGAGCACGCGATGAGCCCGGAGTTCGACCCATCACCGCCGCAGGGAGTTCGGAAAAATGGTTCGCATCAGACTTCGCAGGATCGGACGCAAGAAAGCGCCCGTGTATCGTCTCGTCGTCGCCGACTCGAAGAGTCCGCGTGACGGCAAGTTCATCGAAATCATCGGACAGTATGCTCCCCGGCAGGCAGAGGGCGGCCTCAAGATCGACGCCGATCGCGCGGGATACTGGCTCGACAACGGCGCGCAGCCGAGTGATACCGCCAGGTCGCTGCTGCGACGGGCCGGCATTCTCAAGGCGCGGCACGAGGTGCGGCTTGGCCGTACGCTCAGCGCCACGGCCGTCCCCATTTCCGACACCGGTGACGAGGGGAGCGCGGGCGAAAACGCCGGCGCGTGAGGTGAGTGCGGCTCGCGATCATCGGGCGGATTCGTAAGGCCCAGGGGATCAGGGGCGAGCTTCTCGTCGAACCGATTACCGACACGCCGGACGCTCTCTTCGCGTCCGGCCGTCGTGTTTTTGTGGGTGACTCGCTCGGATCAGTGCCCGAGCACGCAGACACCCTGACGATTGCCGAGGCCAAGCCGTTCAAGGACATCCTCCGGATCGTGAGGTTCGAAGAGATCACGGACAGAAACGCGGCTGAATTGTGGAGCCACCGGTACCTGTTCGCGCCGGAGACCGAGCTGGCGCCCCCCGCTCACGACGAAGTGTTCGTCGAGGAGCTGTTTGGGCTGGTCGCCGAAACCCCGGAGGGCGAGCGACTCGGCCGCGTGATCGACGTCGTGGAGGTCCCGCAGGGAATTCTCCTGGAGATCTCGCGCGACGCCGGCGCGCCGGTGCTGCTGCCGTACCGACCGGAGATGGTGCGGGAGGTGCGAGTGCACGAAGGCAAGGTGATCGTCACGCCGGTTGCTGGGCTGTTCGACTGATGCTGCGCGTAAACGTGGTCACGATCTTCCCGGAGTTTTTCGCGGCGCCGCTGGGGCTCAGCATTCCCGCGCGCGCGCAGCAGGCCGGGAGCGTGGAGTACCGCGTAGTCGATCTGCGCGACTTTACGCACGACAAGCACCGCACGGTGGACGACGCGCCGTACGGCGGCGGGCCGGGGATGGTCATGAAGCCCGATCCCTTCTTCGAGGCGGTCCAGTCACTCGGGGCGCGGGCGCCGGTCGTGCTGTTGTCCGCGCGCGGCCGGCGATTCACTCAGGCGGATGCGCATCGGTTCAGCGAGGGCGGCGAGCTGACGCTGCTGTGCGGGCACTACAAGGACGTGGATCAGCGGGTCGCGGATTTCCTCGCGACCGAAGAGCTGTCAGTGGGGGATTTCGTGCTGAGCGGAGGGGAAGCGGCTGCGCTGGTCGTGATCCATGCCACGGTGCGGCTGCTACCCGGCGCGATGTCGGATCCGGACAGTGCGCGCGGAGATTCGTTTCATGAAGAACGGGGGATCAGTGCGCCGAGCTACACAAGACCGCCTGTTTACCGCGGCCATGCCGTCCCGGACGTGCTGCTCTCGGGCGACCACGCGAAAATAGCAAAATGGAGGGAGGAGGGGGGGAGCGGTCGTTAACACCGGGCAGATACCGGCGTCTCACTCAGGCGAAACGCCAAAACTGGCCGGCGCTGCCGAAGCGGGGCACTGCGGGAGCTGTCTCACATTGACAATGAGAGAGGAACGATGAGACGTAGCATTGGATTGACTCTGGCTACTGCCATCCTGATTGGATTGGGCACCACAGCTTGCAGCGATGGTGCGACCGCGCCACCGACGGATCGGGCGAACGATGATTTCGAAGCGATCATGCTCGAGACGGTTGGAATAGCCGAAGATCAGGCCAACGGATCGAGCGTGGTACCGGCGTCAGCCCTCTCTCCGGTCTCACTTTGGTTGGCGGCCGCACACGGTTCCTGCACATTCTCCAGCAGCACGGGGCGGATCACGTGTCCGGACGTGACACGCGAGGGCGTGACGATAAGCCGGTCGTTCGCTTTATTCGACGCCGCTGGTCGGGCGCAGGAAAAACGCGATTCGAGTACGGTCAAGATCAACACCCAGGTATGGGCGCGAGGGACCGTGGAGAAGGAGAGCGCCAAGGTCACAATAGACCGGAAGAGCGATCTGACGGCGACCGGCGTTCAGCGCGGTAGCCCGAGCCGGACGCTGAACGGGACGGAGCGAGGATCCAGTGCCATGGAGCACCGGACGTCGCGGGGAACGGTAAAGTCGACAGTCGTGTTCGGTGATACCACGATCAATCTCGTGGTGCCATCGCTTGATTCGCCCCGCACGTGGCCGCTCTCGGGGACCGTCATCCGCGCGCACAACGGAACGCGGACGATGGAAGGGGAGTCGGGAAGCAGGCAGTTTTCCTATCATGCGGTATTCGTCTATGACGGCAGCAGCACGGTGAGGATCACGATCACTGCCAACGGACAGACAAAGTCGTGCGTCCGGAACATGGAGACCAGGGAACACCACTGCACGCCCTGACCTGACGTCTCGAGCATGAAAAAAGGTCGCGCGAAGGCGCGGCCTTTTTTGTGCTACGGTTATAAGCCCGCCAACCGTCGTCGAGTCCGCGTAGGATCCCGCGATAACCTGTACATCATCAGCGCAGCCCGTGCTGTCTGCTTGGTCAGTGAAGTGAGATCCACCTCCTCGTTCGGCGAATGCGCTCCTCGGCCGAACACGCCGAGCCCGTCCAACCCCGGGATGATCGGCGCGACGAACGAGATATCGCCCGCGCCTCTCCGTGCCGGATCGTTTCCGGTCACCGGGGCGTAGCCGAGCGCGCGGCTCGCCATGTCGTAAACGGCGATCAGCGCGTAGTTCGCGGGGGTTGGCGCCATCGCGGGGTAGTACGAGTCACTGAAGATGATCTCGGCGGAAG
>JBKJKB010000129.1:0-5112 GCA_046597675.1 Gemmatimonadaceae bacterium | reverse complement strand
ATCGCAAAGTGGCTGCTGATCGCTTCGCTCGCATGCGCATTGCTCGAGCTGCTCGTTCGCCGTCGCCGCGCTCCCGAGTCAATCGCTGATGCGCGCGGGAAAGGTGGCAGAGCGCCTGCGAGGAAGGTCGCGTGACGGAGAGCGCGACGTGACCGCGCGGGAGCGCGTCACGCGCGCGCGAACGTATCTGGCGGTCGCGGTCGCGATTGCCGCGGCCGCATGGGCCGTTGCTGCCGCATTGGCGGCGGGCGTCGCTCTGGTGATCTTCGCCCGCATCACGGGAGAGCCGCCGCCTGGCGGTGTTTCTCTGCTCCCGGCCGTCGCGGCGCTTGTCGCCGGGGGAGCGATGGTCTATCGCGCGTGGCCCGGCCACTCCCTGGAGCGTGTCGCGTTGTGGGTCGAGGAGCACGAGCCGTCGCTTGCGTTCGCACTGGTGACCGCCAACGATCCGGATGTGCCGGCGTCTCCCGCACTCGAGCGGGCGGCTGCGTTCGATCTGTCGAAGGTCGTGAAACGGCCGCTCGCGAAGATGCTCGTCGGTGCCGGCGCGGCCTTGGCAGTCACCGCCGCAGCTGCGTGGGCCCTGACGGGCACGGCCGGAACGAGGGACATGCTTGCAGGCCGCACATCAGCGGCGTCGCTCCGCGCGGCGGCCGCGCCTGATGATCCCTTGGCCGGTATTCGCGCGACGATCACTCCGCCGGCCTACTCCCGGATCCGCGCGAGCAGCACGGATGAGCCGTCGGCGATCGCCGCTCTGCGTGGCAGCAGAATTACGGTGACGGGACGCGGGGACGGGGTCGCGGCAGTTCTGGGCGACGCGAGCATGCAGGTAGCGACCGGTCGCAGGTGGAGGGTCGAGTTCGCGATGCCGGCGCGCCCGATGGCGCTGACGCTGCGCCACGGTGAGCGCCGCCGCGTGATAGTGCTCGAGCCAAGAGCCGATGCAGCGCCAAGAGTTCACCTCATTTCGCCGACACGCGACACGATCATGCAGAGGGCCGGCGGAAATGTGCTCGTCGTCGCTGCGATCGAGGAGGACATCGGCATCGCCGACGGGTACATCGAGTACATGCTCAGCTCCGGGGCCGAGGAGACTTTTACGGCGCGGACGGTCGTCATCGGGACGCGCGATTTTCGCGGCGCGGCACGGGGAGATCTTTCCGCTACAATCGATCTGGGTGCGCTCAACCTGCAGCCGGGAGATCTGATCTCCATTCGCGCGGTCGCGCGGGACGCCAACGCCGTATCGGGCAGGGGCGTGGGCGTGTCCGACACGCGCACCTACCGCGTAGCGCGCCGTGACGAATACGATTCGCTCGCGGTGGAGGCGGGCGCCCCGATCATTCCGGAGAGCACCGTGGTGAGCCAGCGCATGCTGATCCTCCGGACCGAGGCGTTGTTGCGCGAGCAGCCTGCGCTGACGCGTGATTCAGTCCTCGCCCGGGTGCGCGGACTTGCCGGGGATCAGATACGCCTGCGCGAGCGCGTGCACGACATCATCTACCCGGCGCACACGCACGCGGAAGGCGGCATCGAGGCAGACGGTGAGCCGGAGGACGCCGAGGAGAGCGGCGGACCGGTGAACCCGCACCTGAAGACTGCGTACGAGGATATGTGGAGCGCCTCGCGCGAGCTCCAGATCGCGGAAGCCGCGGCCGCGCTCCCGTTCATGAGAGCGGCAGCGGCAGCGCTCGACCGGGCCCGGCTCGCGAGCCGGTATTACATGCGCAGCGGGTCTTCGCGCGTGGTCGTGGACGTTCCCCGGGTGCGGCTGAAGGGAAAAGAGAAGGGCGCGTCCGCTACGCGCGAGCCGCATCCGGCGGACAAGGCGCGCGAAGAGATCGCGCGTCACTTCGCCAGGGCCGCGGCGCTTCGGGATGTGAACGCCGCCGCCAATGAGCTGTCGCTCGTTCGCGTGCGCGCACTCGCGGAGCTGCCGGAGTTTGCCGCCGCGCTCGAGCCGGCGATCGACGCGCTCCGTCGCGGGCACGATTCGCGCGCGGCAATGGCGGCGGCGAGAAGCGAGCTCGACCGCGCAGACGCCGTCGCGCGGGATGCGGCCAACTGGAGCCGGTGGTGAGCGAATTCGTGTTCTGCACCGGTCAGTACGCCTCGGGCGACTGGGAGAGCGCGCCCATGGTCGCGCCGAATCTCATCGACTCCGTCGCGCGGTACACGTCCATCGACGTGGCCGCGACCGGAGTCACTGTCCCGCTCGATTCGCCGCGACTCCTGGAGCATCCGCTCGTGTACCTCACCGGTCACCTCCCGTTCCGACTGAACGAGGCGGAGCGCGCGAACGTTCGGTTGTTCACGGAGCGCGGCGGGATGGTTTTCGTAGATGACCACAATCACGACGTGGGCGGAATCTTCCACAAAACCGCGACGGAAGAGATCGCGCGCACCTGGTCGCCGTTGCGGCAGCTGCCCAACAACCACCGGCTGTACTCCGCGTTCTTCGAATTCGATGACGGTCCGCCGGCGACGAGTCACGAGTTGAACGGGTGGGGAGACAACCTCATTCACCCGCACCTCAGCGCAGTAGTGCGCGACGGACGGATCGTCGTGTTGTACAGCAACAAGGATTACAGCTCCGAGTGGAACTACCACCCGGAGAACAAGAAGTTCAGCTCCGTCGACAACACCCGGTTCGGTGTCAACATCATCGTGTATGCGCTCACGAGTTGAGTGGGTGCTGCGCGCGGCGGCGCTGGCCGCGCTGGTCCTCCTGATCTGGAGGACGGTGCGGCCCGTGGAATCCCAGGCAACGGTGGCGACGCGCGGGGGGCTGGAGCGGACGCTCGTCGACGCGACACGGAAGCCGGTCGACGCTCTCGCTCTCGATCTGGACAGCGTGCCGGGCCCGGTGCACCGCGACTGGCTGGCCGCGGTTCGTGCTGCAGGGACGGACGTGGCGTGGAGCGCGCGCGACCTGAAGCCGATCGCGATCGCGGCATCGGTGGTAGCAGAACCGGAAAGCCGGGTTCGGGTCGTGGTCGCGGGCCCGGACAGCGTGACGGTTGTCGTATCCGACGGGCTCGGCGCGATCGACACGATCCAGGCCCGCGGCACTCCGTTGTCGAAATTACTCCGGACGGGAACGGGATCGCTGGCGGCATCCATACCGGGCGTTCGGGCCGTGGCACCGGTCCCCGCGCCCGTCCAGGTGCGACGAGTGCTGGTGATCGCTTCCGCCGGATGGGAGTCCAAGTTCGTGGTTGCCGCGTTGGAGGAAGCGGGGTGGATGGTCGACGCGCGCATCCGCGTGGCGCCAGGCGTGGAGACCCGCCAAGGATCCGACTTCGCGCTGGATACGGCACGGTACTCGGCCGTGGTCGCGCTCGGCGGTGCCGCCGCTTCGAATGCGAGTGCGATCGAGCGGTATGTGAGCTCAGGCGGTGGAGCGATCCTGGCTGGCGCGGCCACCCGGTTGCCTGCGTTCGCGCGGATCACGCCCGGTGCCGCCAGCTCTCGCCGGCTCGCCGAGCCGCGGCCGGGTCTCGTGTTGGGTGGCGTCAAGAGCGATGCGGTAGTCTTGGAGACGGAGGCAGGCGGACCGGTGGTAGCCGCGCGCCGGTCGGGGGCCGGGCGCGTAGTTGCGAGTGGATACGACGAGACGTGGAAGTGGAGAATGCGCCGGGCCGCTGAGGCGCCGGCTGCGCATCGGGAGTGGTGGACGGCGCTGGTCAGTGCCGTGGCGTATGTACCGCCGACCGTCGCACGCGATTCCGCAGGCGTCTCCGATCCGGCTCCGGTCGCGGCGCTGACCGCGGCGCTGGGTCCGCCGTCGGAGCTCGAGGGTGCGGCGACGGGGCCGCGTTCGCGCATGCCGCCGGTCTGGCTCCTGTTTGGACTGCTGCTTGCTTCTATTTTCGCGGAGATCGTGTTCCGCCGGCTCAGGGGACTTGCGTGACCTCTTGTTCCGGCGTGACCGAGGCTGACCCGATGCCAGGGATGGGGAATCCAAATTTGGTGAGTCCGGTTCCGAGCGGGCCTGTCGCGAGTAACTTCCACCGGCAGCCATGGTTTCGCGGTTTCTCGAAACTGGCCCACTCGTGACTGGGTCACCCTGGACTTGGATTCCGGCTGGACCCAATCGAACTCCCCAACAGTCCTGATGATGACTTCTCTACAACGCGACCGGACAATGCAGGAGTACCTCACTTCTCTCACCCCAGCGGCGACCCTCGATGCCGCGAAATCATTTTTCTCCCGGCGTAACAGCATCTACTCCGCGTTCCTGGAGCAGGAGAGCGAGCGGCATATCACGATGCGCGGCCAGGGCGGCGAAGAGATCGTGATAGGAGTCGTGGCCGATGCATCAGGGACTCGCGTGACCGGCTCGTCGTATCTGTTCGACCAGCAGGTCGCGCGGTTCTTCTCGACTCTGCCACCGGCCGAACAGGGTAAGTCAGCTACACCCGCCGTTGCGGATGTGGCGCAACAGACGGCCCATCCATGACGGCGCCATTCGTGGTCCAGCTGCGCAGCCGGCCGGGCGTGAGCGTGCTTGCGCAGCGCGGTGACGATACCGAGGGGGAGACGCTCCGCCTTCGGGTGGAGATGCCGGAAGTGTGGGACGTGGCGCGAATCGACGCTTTGCCGGGCGAGCCCGTTCTCGCGGTGAAGGTCCACGCGCTGGCGACGCTGTACCCGAAGGCGAGATCGCACGAGGATTTCGTGATCAAGCTTGGGGGCATCGAGATCTTCGACGAAAACGCGTCGGTCGCCGATGCAGGGGCTCGCGACGGCTCGATATTTCTTCTGACACACCGCAGGCCACGGCCGGTACGCAGCTGACGCCGCCGCGCGCCGCCTTCATATCGCACTCCGATTGCGGGCGGCACGACACCGGGTGGGGCCACCCCGAGCACACCGGCCGGCTTCGCGCGGTTACGCGGGCGCTCCGTAACGAGCCGGAGCTCTTCCACAGGATCGAGCACGTCGAAGGGCGGCACGCGACGCGCGATGAGCTCGCGCTGGCGCACGATGCCGCCTATATCGATTCGATCGAGCGCATGAGTGCTGCCGGCGGCGGGCGTTTCGATCGAATCGATATAGGCGGCATCGTGCGCCAGCGCGAGCTCATCGCGCGTCGCGTGCCGCCCT
>JBKJKB010000055.1:0-4268 GCA_046597675.1 Gemmatimonadaceae bacterium | reverse complement strand
AGTCGTGGACGACCAGTCCACGGACGGCACCGGCGCGATCGCCGCCGGGCTGGGCGCGACCGTGATCGAGACCCCGCCCCTCCCGGCAGACTGGTTCGGCAAGCAGTGGGCGTGCTGGACCGGCAAGTCGCACGCGCGGGGGGAGATCCTCTGCTTCACCGACGCCGACACCGAGCATGCCCCCGACCTTCTCCCACGTTCTGTGAATGCGATGGGCGCGCTCGATGCCGACCTGTTCACCGTCTCCGGGAAGCAGGAAATGGTGACGATCTGGGAGAAGCTCGTGCAGGCGCAGGTATTCGGGATGCTCAACGCCTGGTACGGCGGCACCGAGGAGATCAACCGCTCGAAGCACGCGTGGCGGAAGATCGCGAACGGCCAGTACCTGGTGATCACGCGCGCGGCGTACGACACGACGGGCGGCCACGAGGCGGTGAAGCACACCGTCGCCGAGGATCTCATGCTCGCGCAGCGGTTCCACCGGCTCGGTAAGCGAGTGGTGTTCATCGAAGGGCGTGAGCAGCTGTCGACGCGGATGTACACATCCATGCGCGAGATCGTCGCCGGGTGGGGGAAGAACGTGTACGCCGGCGGGATGCACGCGCTGCCGCCAGGGCGGGTGCTGCGATGGATCTTTCCGTTCGCGCTGGTGCTTCCGCCGCTGTTCAATCTCCTGCCACCGGTCGCGCTCGTCGCCGCGGCGATCGGGCTGGCTTCGTATCCCGTGTTTGTATGGGCAGCCGTCGCGACTGCCGCGACGACGCTGCTGTGGGTCAAGTTCTATTGGGACGTGAAGGAATCGCCGTTGCTCGCACTACTTTATCCTCTCGGCGCCGCAATAACGCTCTTCATCTACGTGCGGGCGATCGTCCGTGGGCGGAACGTGAGCTGGAAGGAGCGGGACTACGTAGCGGGTTAGCGTGGTCGTGAGGCCACACGCGCAAGAGAACGATGCCGGCCAGCCGCGAGACCGTGTCGATAGTGCAGCGTGCTCTCGCTCAGCCGCGCCCACGGCCTCCTCGCAGCTGCATCGTCCCTCGAACAATCGGCATTCATCGCTCGCGAGCTCGGCTTTTTCGGCCCTGCTCGCGACCTCGATATTGCAACGCGCGACGCGATAGGGATTCCCGCTGAAGTCGCGCAGGCCAAGATCTGCCGGGGGCCCGGATCGACGAGAGCGTTGCTGCTCGACGTCGCAACCACTCCGCTGAAGGACGCGCTGACGCGAACGGCATCGCGACTCGCGACCCGCGCGCCCCAGCTCCTCTGGCTGCTCATTGCCATCGATGGAGACCGCAGTCACATAGCCGTCGCGACTTTCTCGCATGAGCGCCATCCGCTCCGCACGCGCGCGCTCCTGTGTGAGCGCGCGAACGTGATCGACAGCGACGCCGAGACGCTCTGTGCGCTGGCGTCCGCCCAGGGGCAGATCGACGTGATGATGCACTGCAGATGGACGGAGATTCTCGGTCGCGAAGCTCTCACGCGCCGGTTCTACGCCACGCTCGAGCAGGTCGTTGAATCGCTCACGCTGTCTACCGCTCACTCGCTCGGACGGGACGACTCCCGTGAGCTCGCGCTGCTCTTCGTGTCGCGACTACTGTTCCTCTCGTTCCTCGAGACCCAGGGCTGGCTGAACGGCGATCACGGCTTTCTGGCCAACGGCTTTGCTGACTGCATGGCCAACGGGGGCAGTTACCACAAGCGGGTCCTGTTGCCGCTCTTCTTCGGCACGCTGAACACTCCCCCGCGCGCGAGGAGCAGCCGCGCGCACGCGTTCGGGAAGATCCCGTTCCTCAACGGCGGACTCTTCTCGAGAAACCCACTCGAGCGTCGTACGGGCGCCGTCGCGTTTCCCGATGAAACGCTCGGAGTCCTCTACGGCGACCTTTTCTGCAGCCACCGCTTTACGCCGCGCGAAGATTCGAGCGAATGGTCGGAGGCCGCCGTCGACCCGGAGATGCTTGGCAAGGCATTCGAGTCGCTGATGGCGTCGGGCGACCGCAAATCGTCCGGTGCATTCTACACTCCGCAATCGCTCGTCGAGCGCGTCATGCGCGAAGCGCTGTCGCACACACTGCAGTGCCCGGACGTGCCCCGCGACCAGATCGAATCCTTTCTTGCCTCGCGCCAGGTCCCGTACGTCGCGCGTGCAGCACTGCTCGAGCGCGTGAGGGCCATCCGGCTGCTCGATCCCGCATGTGGCTCCGGCGCGTTTCTCGTCTTCGCGCTCGGCGAGCTGAGCTGGCTCGCGGCGGCCAGCGGAGACACGAGACCAGCCGGCGAGATCACCCGCTCGACTCTCACGACTTCGATCTTCGGCGTGGACATCAACCCGATGGCCGTCTGGCTGTGCGAGCTGCGTCTCTGGCTCGCGATGGTGATGGAGCAGCGGGATCAGGGCATCTCGGCGATCACTCCTCTCCCCAATCTCGATCGCCAGATCCGCGTGGGTGATACGCTCACGGGTGGCGGTTTCGTTACGACCAGCCATGCAGCCCGACCCTCGGTCGCCCGGCTGCGCGGCCGGTACACGCGAAGCCAGGGTCCCCGCAAGAAAGCGCTTGCAAGGATGCTGGACCGCACCGAGCGCGCGATGGCGATCGACGCAGCCACTAACGAGAGCCGAACGCTGGAAAACGCGCGCCGTGAGCTGGTGACCTCCGCCCGCGCGCGCGACCTGTTCGGCGGTCGTCAGCCCCCCTCCGCCGACACACGGCGAGCGCTCGTCGATGTCCGCGTCGCGCTGCGCGAGCTGCGCCAGAGAAACAAAGAACTTCAGGCCGGGGCCGCACTGCCTTTCTCCTTCGCGGTTCACTTCGCGGAAGTCGCGGCAACAGGTGGCTTCGATCTCGTCGCTGGAAATCCACCGTGGGTTCGCCTGCACCGAATGCCCGCACGGCTGCGTGGCCGCCTGCGCGAAGAATTCAAAGTGTTCAGGGGGTCGGCGTGGGCAGCTGGCGCCAGCACTGCTCACGCCTCCGGCTTCGGCTCTCAGGTAGACATGTCGGCCCTGTTCGTCGAGCGATCGCTCGATCTACTCCGCTCCGGCGGAGTCGCGGCGCTGCTGCTGCCCGCCAAGCTCTGGTCGTCGCTCGCGGGCGGCGGAGTTCGCGCATTGCTGCGCGAGGAATCCGCGATTCTAACGCTCGAAGACTTGAGCAACGCACCTGCCTCTTTCGACGCGGCAGTGTATCCGTCGCTGCTCATCGCCCGAAAGGCGCGACTCGAAGACCGTGAGGAGCTCACGTGCTTCGCGGTTCATAGGCGCCAAACGACCTTTTCGTGGCGAATGCCCCGCGGGCACATCGCGCTCGACGGGACGACGGGCAGCCCGTGGATCCTCACTCCGCCCGACGTGCGCGTTGCGTTCGAGAAGTTGCGCACAGCCGGCGTGCCACTCGCCGAGACGCGCCTGGGACGGCCGCTGCTCGGCGTGAAGTCCGGCTGCAACGAGGCGTTCGTGGTGACGCTCGCCGGTGAACGCGACAGCTCGGCCTCGCACATCCGAAGCGGAGATCGCACAGGTACGGTCGAAGGCGCACTGCTGCGTCCGGCGATCAGAGGCGAGCACGTCACGCCATGGCGGTGCGCCCGTACCGGGGCCCATGTGATATGGACCCACGGTGACGATAATCGCGCATTGAAATCCTTGCCGCCCCATGCGAGGCACTGGCTCGGACACTTCCGGGCCCGCCTGGAGTCGCGCACCGATAGCCGGTCGACCGAGCGCTGGTGGTCGCTGTTCCGCACAGACGGCGCCGCCTGCGATCGGCCCCGCGTGGTCTGGGCCGACGTGGGCAAGCGGCCGCGAGCCGCCGTGCTCGCGAAAGGCGACGACGCCGTCCCGCTGAATACGTGCTACGTGATCAAATGCCGTGACGACCGCGAAGCGCTGACTCTCGCCGCGATATTGAACAGCGACATCGCGGCCGCGTGGCTCAACTTGTTCGCTGAGCCCGCGCGTGGCGGATACCACAGATACCTCGGCTGGACGCTGGCGCTGCTCCCTCTTCCCAGGGACTGGAGCGCGGCGTGCGCGACGCTGCCGGAAGTTGCGCAGGCAGCAATGGAAGATCGGGCGGATTCGCGCGAGCTGCTCGAGGCGGTGCTCTGCGCATACGGTGTGCGATTCGCCGACGTCGCGCCGCTGCTGGCGTGGACGGCATAACGGTCGAGCATCCCGACGTCATCCGGCGCGTCATCGCCGGTGAGTGGCTGCGGGCTGATTCCGTTTCTCCCGTACTGGGCTCCGTGACTCTGCGGCC
>JBKJKB010000375.1:0-4786 GCA_046597675.1 Gemmatimonadaceae bacterium | reverse complement strand
GTTGGTCACCGGCGCGATTGTGGGCGTATTCCATCGCACCGATCGTTGGGCGCCTGTTCGCATGCCCATTAGGGCGGCAATAGGCCCCGCGCGCTCGGGTGGGGTGGGCCTTACAATCTCACGGACATTCTAGTCCTGGCGGCGCACATTTTCCGCATCGATCAACTCTCTGGAAGCACGAGAGTTATCAGCCCTCAGCCGCTAGCAACTTGGCCCAGAATAGGTTAAATTCTGTACATCGCTCCGGGACCCACAATGGCCTCGGAGCGCTTTATTTCCTGTACGGAAACCTGAGTTGCGGCGGAGTGATTGTTCCCCGTCCATTGGAGCTTGTGTAAATGCCTTATTTCGCCAGTTGGGCCAGTGAGTGGTGGATACCGATCGTATTCGTCATCGTCGCCGGCCATATCACGAACGTCTGCGTAACTCTCTTCCTGCACAGGTCGCAGACCCACCGCAGCGTCAAGATCCATTCACTGGCCGCGGTACCCATGCGCGTCTGGCTCTGGATGTCCACCTCCATCATCACGAAGGAGTGGGTCGCCGTCCACCGCAAGCACCACGCGTTCGCCGATCGCGAGGGGGATCCGCACAGCCCGTTGCTCGAGGGACTGCGCAACATCGTGCTGAAGGGTGCGCTCTACTACAGAAAGACCGTCAATCAGCCGGGCGTCCTGGAGAAGTACGGCAAGGGCACGCCCAACGACTGGATCGAGCGGCAGCTGCTGACGCCCCTCAACTGGCTCGGTATCATCGTCATGCTCGCGGTCGACATCTACCTGTTCGGCTTCTTCGTCGGCCCGCTCGTCTGGGGCGTGCAGATGCTGTGGATCCCCTTCTGGGCCGCGGGCATCATCAACGGCGTCGGTCACGCGGTCGGATACCGGAACTTCAGCCTCAAGGATCACAGCCGGAACATCCTGCCGATCGCGATCTGGCTCGGCGGCGAAGAGCTGCACAACAACCACCACGCCGATCCGCACTCCGCCAAGTTCAAGGCGAAGTGGTACGAGTTCGACATCGGCTGGACCTATCTCCGTCTGCTTCAGCTCTTCGGACTCGCCAAGATCGAGTACGCCCGCACGTAGCGCACGTGCCCGCCATGGTCACGTGCGCTCGCTGCGGCGAGACGCGCGAAGGGTTTGAGAAGGCGCCGTTCCCCGGCCCGGTCGGAGCTCGCGCCGGCGAGGAGATATGCCGTGAGTGCTGGGCCGCGTGGGTGAAGCAGCAGATGATGCTGATCAATCACTACGGCCTGAACCTCATGGACCCGCAGGCCCGGGCCTTCCTCACGAAGCAGATGGAGGCATTTCTCTTCGGGAGCGGGAAGAGCGAGAATATCGACACGAGCAAGCAGGGGACGATTAGTCACTAGTGACTAGTCACCAGTCACCTCATGAAGCTCTCTAAAGTCCTCGTCGCGACAGTTGGCCTGTCATGCGCGACCGTGCCTGCCCCGCAAACCGGTGGCTTGGTACCAGCGGCCAGCTGGGCCGACTCCGTGCTCGCGTCCATGACCCTGCGCGAGAAGGCCGCGCAGATGGTTTGGCCCACCGTGCTCGGAGATTACACGCCGCTCGATTCACCGCAATGGCGGCGGGTGACCAGTGAGATCACGGAAGATAAAGTCGGCGGGTACACCGTGTCCGTCGGCTCGCCGATGGAAATCGCGGCGAAGCTCAACGCGATGCAGCGGCTCAGCGACGTGCCCCTGCTGGTCGGCGCCGACCTGGAATTCGGCGCCGGCTTCCGCGCACGCGGCGGGTACTTCGTGCCCAACGGGATCGATCTGGGCGGCGCGGTCCTGTTTCCAACGCAGATGGCGCTCGGCGCCGCGCGCGATACCGCGCTCGCGTACGAGCAGGGGCGGGTCACGGCGATCGAGGGTCGCGCGCTCGGCATTCACATCGCGTACGCGCCCATACTCGACGTCAACAGCAATCCCGCGAACCCGGTCATCAACGTCCGCTCTTACGGAGAGGATCCCAGGCTCGATGGTAGGCTGGGCGCGTCCTTCATCCGCGGCCTGCAGGAGCACGGCATGCTCGCGACGGGGAAGCATTTCCCGGGACACGGCGACACGTCGGTCAATTCCCATCTGGCGCTTCCCGTCGTAACCGTCAGCCGGGCGCGGCTCGACAGCCTCGAGTTGGTGCCTTTTCGTGACGCAATCGCCGTCGGCGTCGGCGCCATAATGTCGTTTCACGGCGTAATGCCAGCGCTGGATTCGACTGGCGTGCCCGGCACGCTGTCGCACTCGGTCCTGACCGAGCTCCTGCGCGAGGAGATGGGCTTCAACGGCGTGATCATCTCGGACGCGATGGACATGCGCGGCGTGCTCGACCAGTTCGGAGCCGAGGAAGCGACCAAGCGGGCGGTCGCCGCCGGTGCGGACGTGCTGATCCAGCCGCTCGACGTCCGGGCCACGATCGACGCCATCGTCGAAGGAGTGGCCGAGAATCGCTACACGGAAGAGCGGATCAACGGCGCGGTCCGTCGTCTGCTCGCGCTCAAGCAGAAGATGGGACTCGAGAGGACCCGGTTCGTCCAGCTCGACTCGGTGCGAGCGGTTGTGGGTGACAGCGCCAACTACGCGGTCGCGCGCGAGATCGCGGACCGCTCGATCGTGCTGGTGAAGGACGCGCTCTCGCAGGTCCCGGTTCGCCCGGCGGCAGCCACCCGGGTCGTTTCCATCACTGTCGCGCGGCGCGCCGATCTGGCAGCCGGCACGGCCTTCAACGCTGAGCTGCGACGTCGGTTTCCCGCGCTCCGGACCATCTTTGTGCCGGCCGACGACCTCGCGGGATCGCTGGCTCGCATGGACGCCGCCGCCGACTCGGCCGACGTGACGATCATCGGGTCGTACGTGGGGCAGGGCTGGGACGTGACCACGGTTGGGGCGCCCCAGGCATTCATCGATTTCGTCGAGCGGCGCTCCGCCGGGGCCCGAAAGCCCATCGTCGTCGCCTTCGGCAATCCATACCTCCTCAGCCAGATCCCCTCCGCACCGGCCTACCTCGTGGCATGGAGCGGCGTGCCCGTTTCCCAGATCGCGGCGGCGCGGGCCCTCATGGGTGAGATCCCGATCACGGCCCGGCTCCCCATAACGGTCCCCCCAGCCGGCCTCGGGGGCGGATTGGGCCGCCAATAACGCCCGTCACATTTGTAGCTTCCCGGACAAACGCCTGCTGAAACTATTGCGCCAATTGGTGTAGTAGTTGCAAAGTGGGCTTAACGGAGGACGTGGCCGTTAAGCACTGACCCGTACCGGGGGGCCTATGCTGGCATACGTGGACTCGCTCTGCGCGGCGCTGCTCGCGAAGAACTCGAAAGAGATTCGTCGGTTATTGGCGCTCCCGCTCGCCGGGAAGCTGCCGCGTCGCGTCCGCGAAGAGGCCACCGCGATCGCCAAGGCGGAAGGATACGGCCACACGGCTCCGGTGCACGCGCTGCATTACTTCTATACCCTCACGCACCTCCTCGACGAGAACAACGACCCGCTGTTCGACAGCGAGCTGAGCCACGCGGAGCGTACCCAGATCGAGCTGCCGCTGCGCACTGCCAGTGGCTTCTAACGCTGCAGGATTTGTCGTTGTGAGGTCGCGCCTCCACCCAAATCATGGCGCTGACGAAACCGGCCCGCGGCAGACTCAGCCGGGACTGGTGAGCATCCTCGCGCACCACATTGCCCGTTCCTGCACCGCCTCCTGCAAGACGTTCACGATCGGATGCCGCAGCCCTTCCTTGTGAGCAGCTATCACCGCGTCCGCTACGAGATCCGGAAGTTCGAGCGCCATCCTTGCCGCCTCACTCACGACGGCCTCAGCCGGTAATCGCACCGCCACCGCCAGTTTCTCCCAATGCGAGCGTCCGATTTTGCGGACTACATACTCGCCGCCAACTTTCATTGCCATCTTTGCCTTCTGTAACGGAATGGTCCTTGGATAGGGCAAAGCGCTCGCGATGTCATACAGAGGGGCCAGACGAACAAGATCCCCGGCATCGATAAGGACCGCATAGTTTTTCGCGTGTGCATCAGTTCCAGCGATGAGCCAGTTGTAGATCAACGCCCGCACGAACGTCCATACGTCGTCCATCGACTCCGCCGAATAGCTCCGCAGCAACTCCGCCACGTTGACTGCAGTCGGCCCGCCTTCGCTCTCGTACTTTTGGCGCGGATCCACTCCGAGAGCTTGGCAACAATCTTCCTGATGTACGCGCTCCCATCGATCGCTCGTCGGTAAACGGTCGAATCGTTCAATCGATATTGCCACTTCAGCCCCAAATCGCACGACCCTTGACGCCGCGGCCGCGATCCCGAGCCGTCCGGCGATATCCAGGCATAGGTGCTCGTTCTCCGGGAATCCTTCGTATTGGACGTGCGTCGGCTTGAGGATGTGCGTCGTTGGCATGCGCCCACTGGGGACACCCCACCGCTTGCCGTCGTAGAGAAGGGCGGTCTTTGGTTGCGCCCCGGAAAGGCTGAATTGTCCCGTGTCGGTCCCCAGCCGCCACGCGGCGCTATCTGTGTGCAGGAGCTCCAGGCGCTCGGCGACTTCCTTCTCGGTCAGCCACTGGACAGACCCTGCCGCCCGTTCGCCGCCGCGCAATTCCTCGAAGCGTGCTTCCGGGACGAACTGCATCGCACCCGCAACGTCTTCTCCGACGTGAACGATCAACCCGAAGGGGTTGTTCGCGGATACGCCGAACCGCCGCCCCCACCGCCCAAGGACTTGATCGTTGTCTGGCAGCAGCCCCCACAGATACGCCTTCACCGCCGCGTCCC
>JBKJKB010000165.1:0-2607 GCA_046597675.1 Gemmatimonadaceae bacterium | reverse complement strand
GTCGCGGTTCGGGGGACGGCCGCGACGAACATCGATCCGCGCGTCACCGCTCTGCTGTCGTCGGTGATGCCCGCCGCCTGCGCGGGGAGCCGGCGCGCGGTCTTCGTAAGAAGGCCCGCATCGCGCAGCGCGTCGGCGATGGCGCCCACCTCGATGGTCATCGCTGGTGCGTGAGCGTTACGAGGCTGCCTCGAGCCACGATCGACCCCGCGCCGGGGTACGATTGCAGCGCCGCACCCGGCACAAGCCGGACGCGGAAGCCCGCGACGTGGAGCGCTCCGACTGCGCGGCGCAACGTCAGGCCCGATACGTCGGGCACAATGCGCTGGACGTCTTCCGCTTCCTTGCGCGCGACGCCGGCGTGCGGCAGGCGCACGACGACGCGGCGTGACGGCGTTTCCACCGGCGCAATCACCGGCGCAATCACCGGCGCAATCACCGGCGCCGGGCGCTGCACGATCGCCTTCGCCACCGGTGCCGTGTCCGCGGTCGTCTCTCGCGGGCGGGCGACGGCAGGCGGCGCGTCGGGAAGCCTCGCCGCAACCAGAGCGCTGCGATCGAGCGCCGCGTCGCGTGCCGCGAGCGCGGCCTGCAGGATCACGCGGCTCACTGGTGCGGCGGTCTCTCCCCCATAGATCGCTCGTTTGGGATTGTCGAGCTTTACCACGACGACGTACTGCGGCCTGTCCCCGGGGAACAGTCCCACGAACGACGCTGTGTAGCTGCCGGGGACGTACCCCTGCCCGCCCGAAGTGCGTCTCGCCGTTCCACTCTTGCCACCCACCAGAAAGTTTGCGAGATCCGACTTCATCGCAGTCCCGCTATCGACCACCGCCACCAGCATGCGCTGCATCGTGGCCGCGGTCGCGGGAGAAAATACGCGGCGCAGAACGCGGCGCTTGCGCGAATACAGCACGCGATCTCCGTGACGGACCTCGCGCACTATCTGCGGCTCGACCAGCTCTCCGCCGTTGGCGATAGCGGAGTAAGCGGCAGCGAGCTGCAGCGGCGTGACGGCGATCTCGTATCCCATCGCCACCGCGGCCGCCGACGTCTTCGACCATCTCCGCGGCTCGCGCAGAGTGCCCGAAGCTTCGGCGGGAAGCGCCACGCCGGTCGGAGCGCCGAAGCCGAGGTCTCTGAGCAGCTCGTACTTAACGCGCGGAGTCAGCCTGTCGGCGAACCGAACTATGCCCACGTTGCTGGAGAACCGTATCACGTCGGAGAGAGACAGCGACTGCGCCTTGTGGATGTCGCGTATGACGCGCCCCTCTATCTCCATTACGCCGTTGTACGTCTCGATCAACTCGTCCGCCGTAGCCAGGCCGCGCTCGAGCAGCGCCGCGGCCAGGAACGGCTTCAGCGTCGAGCCGGGCTCGAATGGCTCCGTGATCGCGGTGTTGGCGAACGCCGACGGGTCCACGCGATTGCTCGCGAGCGCGAGCACTTCGCCGGTAAATGGATTCATGACCACGATGTCGCCGCCGCTCGCGTCGAGACTATCCACCGCCTGCGCCAGCGCTCGCTCGGCGATGTCCTGCAGGTCCCGGCTCAGCGTGAGCGCGACGGTCGCGCCGGTCGCCGACGTACCCGCAGGATTGGGAATCGCGCGGCCGCTGCGGTCCCGCGCCAGGCGGGAGGTCGCGCTGTCGCCGCGCAGCAGCGTGTCCATCGCCAGCTCCAGGCCGTCGAGCGCGACGCCGGCGGCGTCGGTGCGCCCGACCAGCTTCCGGATGCCGGCGTAGTTCGAGTACACCCGGTCCAGGACAACCGTGGAGTGCACGCCGCGCATGGGGATGAGCGCGGCGATCTTTTCCGGTGGGAAAGCGCCGGGGATCTGCACCCATTTGCGGTTGGTATCGATGGCGCGGCTCACCCATGCGCGCGGCACGCCCGCCCTGGTGAGTATCCGGGCCGTCGCGGTCCTGTCCCGCAGCTCGCGGGGCGCGATGCTGATCCGGCGGAGCTCGCGCGTCTCCACGAGTACGTTGCCCGCCGCGTCGAGAATCGCGCCGCGCGTGGCGGGACGCGAGTCCGACACGAAGTGCTGCCGCTCCGCCCTGGCGGCCCACTTCTCGTGCTCGATCAGCTGCACTTGCGCGGCCCTCGCGACGAGGGCCACGGCGAAGAGCAACAGCGCCGCGTGCACCACGCCCGTCCGGCTAGGGAGCCGTATCGCCACCGGGCCTCCGCTCCAGAATGATCATCTGACCGTCCGAGGGTACCCGCATGCCGAGCAGTTGCTCCGCGATTGGCACGAGCTTCTCTCTGCTCGACGCCGCGCGGATGTCGCGCGCGAGCCTGGCCCGGTCACCCTCGAGCTGCAGCCGTGTCTGTCCCAGCTCACGCAGCTCGCGCGCGCCGGCGATGCCGGCGCTGCGTCGCCAGATGACGAGCGACGCGAGCAGCACGAACGCGACGAGGACCAGCGCGACCATGGACCGGCCGCGCAGCGCTACGCGGCCTTTCGCCATCCCCGCAATCGCGCGCTCCGCGCGCGTGGGTTCCGCGCATTCTCGGCCGCCTGCGGCCGGATCGCCCGCTTGGTCACAACTGTCCCGACTGATTTGCCGCCGCATTCGCAACGCGGCAGCAGCGGCGGACAGG
>JBKJKB010000102.1:0-4740 GCA_046597675.1 Gemmatimonadaceae bacterium | reverse complement strand
TGCTCACTCCCATCCCAATGTGGTCATCCGCGACTACCTAAAGTGGCGCCGGAGACCCGTAACACAAGGGTTAACGGAATAAACGGTTGTTTGCCGCAAAGCCGGACGGCTACGGCCGGGAAAAATCCACCTGAGGCGGAGTCTCCGTCCCCTCGGGCGCGTTGAAATACTCGCGCGGCTTCGCACCCGTGACCATCGCCGTCAACTTCTGCGGCAACGTCCGGATATAGGCGTTATACGCGTTCACCGCCGCGTTGTAGTCCGTCCGAGCGACCGCTATCCGATTCTCCGTGCCGGCCAGCTCGTCCTGAAGTCGCAGGAAATTCTGATCAGACTTGAGCTGCGGGTACGCCTCGACCGTCACGAGCAACCTGCCGAGCGCGCCGGTGAGCTGCGCGTTAGCGGCGGCGGCTTCGGCGGCACCACCCGACTGTATGGCGCTGAGCAGACCGGAGCGGGCGCGGGCAACTTCGATGAAGATCGTCTCTTCCTGCTTCGCGTAGCCTTTGACGGTGGCGACCAGGTTCGGGACCAGGTCGGCACGCCGCTGCAACTGGACGTCGATCTGCTGCTTGGCCTGGGCGGCCTGCTCGTCGTAGCGTTGGATGGTGTTGTAACCGCAGCCCGTGAGCGTCATCGGGATCAGAGCTGCGAGGAAGAACCTGGTTGAGCGGCTCATGTCGTGAGTTCCGAGTTGAGAGTTATGAGTTGAACGGCGCTGCGTGCTGCGCCCTGCGCCCTAGACAGTACGTCGCGGACCTGGAGTTTGTGTCGTCGCAACGCTGTTCATCCGACTCGGGCGAATCGATCCAGATGATGTACCAGGTGCTCGACGGCCATGAGGTAATCTCCCAGTGCATTCGGCGCTTCCCCCGCGCGGAGCTTCGTCTGGCCCCGTACGTGTCGCACCACCCGGACCAACGCTTCGGCATCGAAGCCCGAGCGCTCGGCGACCAGGCGGCTCAGTGCTTCGTAATCGGTCGGCGGCGTGTCGCCGTGCAGTCGTACGACGGCGCGGAGCAGGATCATGAGCTTGCTCAAGCTGCGCTCCATGATCTCCAGCTGCGCGCGAGTGTCGGCGCCCGCGCCGAACACCGACTGCCGGAGGTGGAGCAGCTTGCCCATCGCTTCCTGCTCGATCTGAAGCCGCAGGTGCTCCGGCGACACGCTGATCCCCGCGAAGACATCGTCGCCGAACAGGACGCGGTTACGCTCGAGGATGTCGGAGTACTCCATGGGGAAGATGTCCGCCGACGAGCGCCACTCCCGCTCGGTGAAGATCATGGGCGGAGGATTGCCTCCGGATATCCACGCTTTCGTCACCGCGGCCGCGGCGCGCAGCGTCTCGAGCGGGAGTTCGTCCACCACGACCAGCACGTTGGAATCAGACCGCTTGGGAATGTGCTCACCTGCAACGGTAGACCCATACAGCACGATCGCGCGAAGAGCACCGCCGTACGCGGTGCGGAGCTGGGTGACTAGCTGGTCGAGCGTCATTGAAGACAAAGGTTACTGGTGACTAGTGACTGGTGACTAGTAGTTGCGCACAAGAGGAACCTCCAGGCGACAGGGTTGTTGACACGGGGGCACTAATCACCAGCTGGATCCGCCGCCGCCACCGCCGAATCCTCCGCCGCCGCCAAAGCCACCGAACCCGCCGCCGCCGCCAAAGCCGCCGAAACCGCCGCCGCCGCTCCAGCCACCGCGCCCGGTAGGGAGGATAATCGGAACCGGCAGCCATCCCCCGCCTCTGCGTCCCATGCGCCCACGCCTGCTCATGCGGCTGATGAGCACTATCAGCACCAGCATGAAGATGATGTTGCCAATTGGAAACGGCTCTTCCCGCGAGGCGCGTCGCGCGACCGCCGCCGGTGCCGCGAGCGACGTGTCGATCGCGAAGCCAAACTCGGCCGCGAATCGCTGCGCGACCGCAAAGGTGATCATCTCGATCGCGCCACCGTAATCTTTCGCGGCAAACAGCGGCGTAGCGGCCCGGCATATCTCGCCGGCGGTGGCGTCGGTGATGAATCCCTCCGACCCCGTGCCGACCTCGATCCGGCAACGGCCTCTGCCGTCCGAGCTGGTTTCCTTCGGCACGATCAACACTACGACGCCGGCGTTCCTCGTCGGATCACCGGGATCACCGATCTTTCCCACCCGCCATTCGCGGCCGATTCTCAGCGCGATCTCTGTTACATCGCGGTCACCGATGTTCGGGAGCGTGACGACTGCGATCTCGCCACGTGACTTGGTCCGCACGTCTTCCGCAATTCGCGCGATCCTTTCTTCCTGGCTCGCCGGGATGACGTTGGCGAAATCGTTGACCAGGCCCGTCGGTGCGGGTATCTGGACGCCCTGTAGTAGTGCCGTGACGAGACTGACTAGTAAAATCAAGAAAGCGCTGTTGGGTGTTGGCTGTTGGGTGTTGGCTATTGGGCGCCGGTCATACGGAACTTAGGCGAATGCAACAGCGTTGGGTCCGCCACTTGCCCGCCGCGATGTACCCCCCGACGTTTATCCCGGTGAACGCACGACTCCCACTACCAGCCCTGCTTGCCGGCATCGCGCTCCTCGGCGCCTGCTCCCGGCCTCCCGAACCCCGGCGCGCGGCGGCCGCGGTATCGGCGGCCTCCGTTTCGCGCGACGACACGCTTCGGATGCTGGCGGACCGCAGCAGGATCGAAGGCGATTCGGCCGCGCCGTTGTGGGTGATTGACGTCAGCGATTTCCAGTGCCCGTACTGCGCAGAGTGGCAGCGGAACACGCACGAGGCGCTCCGCGCCGAGTACGTGCGAACGGGAAAGGTGAAGCTCGCGTTCGTCAACTTCCCGCTCGAGCAGCACAAGCACGCCATGCCGGCGGCGCGCGCGGCGATGTGCGCCGGAGTTCAGGGGCGGTTCTGGCCGGTGCACGATGCGATCTTCGAGACGCAGGAACGCTGGGCAGACGCGCCCGACGCAGCTCCCCTCTTCGAATCGATCGCGCGCACCGCGGGAGTGCGTATAGAGGAATGGCGGAGCTGCATTTCATCAGGTGCGATGGATCCTCTCATCGTCGCCGACCGCGAGCGCGCGTCGGTTGCGGGCGTAAACTCGACGCCCACCTTCATCGTCGCCGGCCAGGTCATTCGTGGCGCGGCGCCCATCGAGGAGTTCCGTCGCGTCATCGACGCAGCGCTAGGGACTCAGCCGTAAAGGGATGAACCGCGCGGCGCGGCTGCTCTATGGTGCCGCGGGACAGCTGAGCCGCGTCGCACCTCTGCTCGCCCCACCGGGCGGATCGCGCATATCCATCGCACTTCGCGACCGGCATGGATTGACGGACCGATTCGCCGAGTGGGCGCGCCGCTCGCGCGACCGCTCGCGCCCTCTGGTGTGGGTCCATGCTGCTTCAGTCGGCGAAGGCCTGCAGGCAAAGCCGGTGCTGTCGCTCCTGCGCGCGAAGCGCCCCGACGTGCAGATCGCGTACACCTTCTTCTCGCCGAGCGGGAGGCAGCTCGCGGGAACGATCGACGCCGATTTCGCGGATTATCTCCCGTTCGACAACGCGGCCGACATGGACGCCGTGCTCGACGCTCTGCGGCCTACCGCACTCGTATTCAGCAAGCTCGACGTGTGGCCGGTGCTGGTCGAGCGCGCAAAACTGAAAGGCGTCGCGCTGGCGCTCATCAGTGGTACGCTCGCCGGTCGCTCGCGGCGGCTGACCGGCGTCGGCGGCGCCATTGCGAGGGACGCGTATCTCGCCCTCGACGCTATCGGAGCGGCATCGCCGGATGATGCCGACCGGTTCGCAGCGACCGGCATTCCGCGCGTACGGATCGAAGTCACTGGCGACACGAGCTACGACCAGGTGATCGCGCGCGCCGAGACCGCGAGAAACTCCCGCATCGTCGAAAGATTCAGGTCGACGCGATTCACGCTCGTTGCCGGATCCACCTGGCCCAGCGACCACCGCGTGCTCTTCCCTGCCTGGGAGCGCGTCAGGAAGTACGACTCCAAAGCCCGGCTCATCATCGCGCCGCACGACCTCTCGGACCGGCACCTCGGCGCGATCGAGGCGTGGGCGCGGCCGTCATTCACACTCGCGCGCCTGAGCGAGCCCGGAGCCGCGCGCGCAGAAGTCGTCGTCATCGACCGGTACGGGGTGCTCGGCGACATGTACGCAGTCGCGGACGTCGCGTACGTGGGAGGCGGCTTGCACCGTCCCGGGCTCCACTCGGTGATCGAGCCGGCTGCATTCGGAGTCCCGGTGATCTACGGTGCTCCTCACGCGCGCCGGCGCGATGCAGACCTGCTGGTCGCAGCGGGCGGAGCGTTGGCGATCGACAGCGCGGACTCACTGGAGCACGCGATCTCGGGCTGGCTTTCGGAGCCAAAAAGAAAAACCGCGGGCGCAAAGGCGCTCGCGGTCGTCGGACAGGAAGCCGGTGCCTCCGAACGGACCTACGCGCTCCTGATGGCTCTCATGTCCGGCCCCGCCTTGCCGGGGTGAGACGGCGACCCCGGAGCGGCCTGCGGCTCCGGAACCGGCGTGTGCTCGGGAGTGTGTCCTGGAACTCCCGCGGGGTGCAGGAAAAAACCCTGCACCAAGTGCACGCCGAGCGATTTCAGGATCGCCAGCTCTTCGGCGCGCTCGACACCTTCGGCTATCACCTGCGCGCCCTGGTCGTTCGCAAATCTGATCATCGTCTCCACCAGATTCTGCTTGATGAAGTTCTCGTCGATGCCGTTGATCAACGAG
>JBKJKB010000172.1:0-2886 GCA_046597675.1 Gemmatimonadaceae bacterium | reverse complement strand
TGCGCAACTGCAACGTCAACACGATCGCTCCTACGGGGACGATCTCGATCATCGCCGGTTGCTCGTCGGGCATCGAGCCGCTGTTCGCGGTTGCGTTCATGCGCAACCAGGCCGGCGCGATGATGCCGGACGTGAACGAGGATTTCCTCGCGATCGCGAAGCGGGAAGGCTGGTATTCCGAAGCGCTGATGGAGAAGATCGCGAAGGAAGGCCACATCCACTTCGACGAGGTGCCGGAGAAATGGCAGCGCGTGTTCGTCACGGCGCACGACATCACTCCGGAGTGGCACGTCCAGATGCAGGCGGCGTTTCAGGAGTACTGCGACTCGGCGATCTCCAAGACGACGAACTTTCCGCACGTCGCGACTCCGTCGGACGTGCGCGCGATCTACGAGCTGGCGTATGAGCTCAAGTGCAAGGGCGTCACGGTGTATCGGGACGGCTCGCGCGACAATCAGGTGCTGTCCACCGGGGCGACGGAGAAGGCCAAGGCGGAGCGTGAGGCGGGCAAATCCAGCCGCGCCGCGACCGGCGATCTGCACGGCACGATCGCCGAGTTGAACGCGGAAGTCGAGCGCCTCAAGGTCGTGCTGTTCGAGTCGGAGGCCGAGAATCTCCAGCGCCGCACGAAGCGGTCGCGCCCCGACAAGCTCCGCGGCACGTCGATCAGAAAGGAGACCCCGCTCGGCACGGTGTTCGTGCACATCACCGAGGACGATCGCGGCCAGCCGTTCGAGGTTTTCATCAATCTCGGGAAGGCCGGCGGGGCGGCAATGGCGGACGTCGAGGCGATGGGGAGGTTGATCTCGCTCGCGCTCCGGTCCGGCATTCCAGTCCGGGAGATTCACCGCCAGCTGCGCGGCATCAGCTCGGATCGCGCTGTGGGCATCGGCGCAAACAAGGTTCTGTCAGTTCCTGACGCGATCGGCATCGCGCTCGAGGAGTGGCTGCGCGAGAAGCAGGGTGTGCAGCAAGACCTGCTGGCGTCGGAGATGACGCCGCCGCTCGGTACGCCGATAAGCGTGTCGGCGCCGCTGGCTTCGTCAGAGGGTGAGCAGGCCCAGTACGCGTTCGACGCGTTGGCGCACGATCAGGCGTCGTTCGGCACCTGTCCGGATTGCGGCTCATCGCTCGAGTATGCGGAGGGTTGCGCGAAGTGCCACGTGTGCGGCTTCAGCGAATGCGGATGACTTGACGCGATCGCGTTTCTCCACACATGAGCGGTAAGCGAAGCGAGCGACGCGCTACCACCGCGGCGGAACGGCGATCCAGGCCCACGTCCTCCCCCAAGAAAGCGCCTTGGTTTCGGGCCGAAGTGATCCTCGTCGAGGATGACCGCGCCCTCGCGGACGTGATAGCGTTCGCCATCGAGTCCACGGGGCGTACCGTGATGGTCTACCACGACGGCGTAACGGCTCTCCGGGACCTGGTTGCCCTTCCTGATATCGGCGTGCGCCGGCTCCTCTTGCTGTCTGTCGATGTCGGCGGCATCGACGGCCATACGCTACACGAGAGACTGCAGTCGCTGCGGCCCGATTCCTTTCTGGTGGCGTTCATGAGCGCGCGAGCGAGCGAAGCTGCCCAGATTCGTGCGCTACGTGCAGGTGCGGTGGACTATCTGGTAAAACCTGTCAGCATCCATGTGCTGATCGAGAAAGTCAGGGCGTGGCTGGCTCTCATCGCGGCTGAGTAGTGTCACGTTTCCTTCTCCTCGCCATAGTTGCGTTGCTCCAGGTGGCGTTCATCGTTCTTACCCTGATCTTGCTCTTCGTGACGCGCATGCGCGGAAGTGTTGGGCGGGCACGGGACACAGACGCAAGCATCGCGATCGCGCCGGGCCTCCGAAGCATCATGCTCGGGGACGACCGGGGTGAGATGCTGGCTGACGCGCTATCGAAGCTCCGGCCCCACGATGCAGCCGCAGAGATGATGGCTATCGGCGGCTCGAGACTCTCTGGCGAGCAGCTCCGAAACCTGGCGAAGTTGGTGCGTCGCTCGGCGTGGGTCGAGCATACGCTGCGGCAGGGCTCATCGCGGAAGTGGTGGAAAAGAATGGAAGCCGCGCGCCTAATCGCGGTCGTGTGCGATGAAGGGGATGACGAAATCCTGGCTCCTCTTGTGACCGATCCCCACCCGGCAGTTGCAAGCGCGGCGACGACCGCCATCGGAGCGTGCGCGGGAGCGCGGCTCATCGAGGCGGTGGTAACCGGGTTGCCGTCGAGGCCTCCGTCAGTGCGCCTGCGTCAATGCAACGCCCTTCGGAATCATTCCGAGCTGGCAACCCGTATAGTTGTGGACCTTTTCTCGCGACCCGCCAGCGCTCAGCAGCTGCGCGCCTGGGTCCAGTTGGTAGAGATTCTCGCCACACCCCGGGCGCTGGCGGCAGTTGTCCCACTCGCTTCGCATCCTGACGTTGAGGTGCGCACGAGTACCGCCCGAGCTCTTCGCTCGTACTTCTCTCCCGACGCCACCGAAGCGGTGGCCCGTTTGCTGGGGGACGAGGATTGGCGCGTGCGCGCGGCGGCGGCTCGCGCTGTCGGCGCGCTCAAAGTTGTGAACGCGATCCCGCTTCTCACCGACGCAATGCGGGACGAGTCGTGGTGGGTTCGTTTCCGAGCCGCTCTTGCCCTCGCCGAACTCTCGCAGGAAGGGCGGTCGGCGCTGGGTGCTGCCCGAAACTCGCCCGACCCCTACGCCAGGGATATGGCGACGATGGTGTGCGGACTCTCGGCCGGCAGTTGCCTTGAACTGACGTCGGCCTGATGGATGCGGAGGCGGTCCGCGCCACGGCCGTCTCCCTTCTGCTGTGGGTGGACAATTCCATCATCGTTTATTTCCTGCTGCTCAATTCGTTCTATGCGCTACTCCTGCTCCTGGCCATTCCCG
>JBKJKB010000002.1:0-2621 GCA_046597675.1 Gemmatimonadaceae bacterium | reverse complement strand
GTGGGAGGAGATGATGTACACCAGCATCACCTTCAGCTTCGTTGCGGCGCCGGCGCCAACCGCCGCGGGCCAACAGCAGTGATCCCCGGGCTGCTCGCGCTGTGGTTCAGCGGCCAGGCCGGTGCGCAACAGGGATCCTGCGCAGCCCTGACCGCACTGTGCTCCTGCCGGAAGTAAGAATCACATTTTTGATCTCATCATTCATCGGACCGACGAACATTCACGCCTTCACGGCGGGCGGCATGTTCTTCCGCGTCGGACGGCTTCAGCAGCCACGACAAGATCGCACCGGCGGAGAGCACGAGCACCACCGCGATCAGCACATAGAGAGTGAAGGCCTCGCCAAATAGGCCCTTCAACCACGAGTGCGCCAGCATCTTTGTGCCGACCATGGCCAGGACGATGGCCAGTGAGACTTTCAGGTAACGGAACGTCTCGAGCGCGCCGGCCAGGACGAAGTAGAGCGAGCGCAGGCCGAGGATCGCGAAGGCGTTGCTGGCGAAGACGAGAAACGGGTCTGCGGTGATCGCAAAGATGGCCGGAATGGAATCGACGGCAAACATCAGGTCGGTCGCTTCGACCATCACCAGCGCGAGCCCTAGTGGCGTCAGCATGATGCGGCCGAATCGCCTGATGACGAAGCGCTGGCCATGATACCGCTTGGTGACGGGAACCAGCCAGCGGGTCGCCCGGACAACGATGTTCTGGTCCGGATGCTGTTGCTCGGTGTTCATGAACAGCATCTTCACGGCCGTGACGATCAGCAGAGCACCGAAGACGTAGAGGATCCATCCGAACTCCGCGACCAGCCGCGCGCCGACGGCGATCGTGACGCCGCGCATCGCCAGCGCCCCAAGAATCCCCCAGAACAGCACGCGATGCTGATAAATAGGCGGCACCGCGAGAAACCGAAACAGCATGGCGATGACAAACATGTTGTCGACGCTGAGCGACAGCTCCACGACGTAGCCCGTGAGGTATTTGACGAGCGCGCCCGCACCATCATTGGGCGTGCCCAGCGGCGCCGATGGCGTGCGATCGACCGGATCGAGCTGTAGCCCGAGACCGAGCCACTGATGTTCGTACGCGACGTAGACAAATCCCGCAAAGGCGAGCGCCAGCGTCATCCAGACGACTGACCACGCTAACCCTTCACGCGCCGAGACGACGTGTGCTTTGCGATGGAAGAAACCGAGATCGATGGCGAGCAGCAGGAGGATGAGCGCGACGAAGACGATCCAGACAAGCACCCCGAAAACCTTTCGTGGCAGTCTCGCGGTTCGCCCAAGCTTTGAATGCCGCCGGGAGCGTGTGCTCCGTGCTGACGACGACATCCACCCGCACCCGCGGGTCGCTACTCCCTACCTGAGGCCCAGCATACTACGGGTCGCGCCCGCGTTGCGTAGCTGAGCCAGGGTCAGTTGTTGGCCATGATGGCGCGAACCCACAATGCGGCCAGCACCTCACCAAGAATCCACATCACCACGATCACCGTGGCCCCCAATTTACCGAGCGTCCGCTGGTCGTCAGCGCCCGCCGCCGTCGCCCTGAACTCCATCATGAGATCCGGCGGCACCAGCTTCACCGCCAGGACCAGGCCCACCGGCACGATCACGAGGTCGTCGAGGTAGCCGAGCACCGGTATGAAGTCGGGAATGAGGTCGATGGGACTGAGTGCGTACGCAGCGACGCTGATGGCCGCGACCTTCGCATGCCACGGCACTCGCGGGTCGCGCGCGGCCAGGTACAACGCGTTGACGTCGCGAATGATCAGTCGCGTCCACCGCAGCAACCGCTCCTTCATGGTGATCACGCCCTCACCCTCACCCTTGGAACCCTGAAACACCTGGAACGGTGTTCCGTTCAATGCTACTGCGGCCACCCTGCCGCCGGCATCCCCTTGAACACGCGGACCGCGTTCTTGTAATACACCTTCTTCAACACGTCGTCCGGCAGCGACATCCCGTAGATCTTCCAGGTGGCGTGGTAGTCACGGTAGTAGTCGAAATACTCATCCGCGGTCTCGAACACGCGCCAGTAGAGCGGATATTCGTTCGGCTGGAACGAGTCCTTCCCGAACATGATGCGATCCTGGTACTTGACGAAGAAGTCGCGCGCGGCGCGCGGCTGGCGGCCGAGATCGTAGAGGATGGCGCCGGCTTCGATCGTCACGTTCGGAAATTCATCGAGCATCTTCGCGGCCCGGGCGAGATCGTTCGCATGCCAGCCAAAGTGCGCGGCCACGAATGTCGTCTTCGGATGCTTGCGGAACAGGTTGTTGCGTTCGGTCATCAGCTGCTCGAAGGTGGGCGCACCGGGCTGGTTATTGCGGCGGTCTGGAAACAGTGCGAGCTCGAGCCAGCGTTCGTTCTGGTAGTCGAGCGGCTGGAAGAATTCCTGGGGCTCCGCGGTGTGAATGAACGCCGGCACGTCGAGCCGCGCGAACGCGGCCCACAGCGGATCCATCTCGGGATCGTCGATCTTCAGTCGTGAGCCATCCGGTTTGGTAATTCGCAACCCGAACGACTTGGGCACTTCGCCGACGCCGATCGCGCCCGCTTTCACATCCGCCTCGAGCTGCTTCGCCGCGCGCTCACCCCAGCCCGGACCGACATTGCGAA
>JBKJKB010000152.1:0-9181 GCA_046597675.1 Gemmatimonadaceae bacterium | reverse complement strand
CCAGATCGCCGCGTCCGCGAACGTCAACGGCCGGATCCAGGACGCGAGTGCGTTCGTCGCCTACACGAACATGGGCCGCAGGCTGCAGTACGCGACTGGAGGCTATCTCCAGCCGCTGATTCTGCCGGTCGACAACGGAACCCGTATCGCGAATCCCGGCATCGGCGGATTCACGGTGCAGCAGCATTTTGCGCGGTACGTGCAGAAGAACATCTTCGCCAACTCGATGTACCCGTTGAACCGGTTCACCCGGTTCGAGCTCGGCGCGCAGTTCAACAGCATCTCCCGCGAGATTTTCGTCTTCCAGTACGACGTGTATCCGGGCGGCTTCGTGGGCGCGCCCTTCATCGAGACGGTCGACAAGGCTCCGAGCCTCAACTACTTCTCGCCGAACATCGCGTTCGTCACCGACAACGCGTTCTTCGGATACACCGGCCCGCTGAGCGGAAAGCGCATGCGCCTCGAGCTGACGCCGAGCATAGGATCGGTTCAGCGAATGGACTACCTGGCGGACGCCCGCAGCTATGTGCCGATCATCCCGAATACGCTGACATTCGCGACGCGCCTTCTCGGCGCGCTCGCGGTCGGACGGGATGAGGACCTGTTCCCGAAATACATCGGCAGGCCGGACTTCATTCGCGGCTACGATCGCGCGAACTTCTACGGCGGCACCGCGGAGTGCAATTCGTTCCTCGGCCAGGGCGTGGCGGGACGGGCGAGCAACAGCTGTAACACCGCGGAGCTGGTGGGCAGTCGCGTCGTCGTCGCGAATGCCGAGTTCCGCTTCCCGCTAATCCGCCGATTCGACATCGGGTCCAGCTTCGGCCTCCCGCCGGTGGACGCAGTCGTGTTCTACGACGCGGGGATCGCGTGGACGAAGGGCCAGACGGTGTCGCTCAAGAAGCCCGAGAACTACGACTACCAGATTCACCGCGTGCCGATGACGAGCTGGGGCGCGGGGGTTCGCATGAACCTGTTCGGCTTGGCGGTGGTCCGCTTCGATTACGCGATTCCGCTCTCGCTGCCCGAAGGAAAGGGCAACTGGACGTTCTCGCTGGGGCCGAGTTTCTAGGCAGCCAACAGCGCTTTTGAGTCGCTTCGTCACGGGTCTCGCGCTCGCGCTGCTGCTCGCGGCGTGCAGCGATCGCGAGCCCCGCCCCGCGACGGACCGGTCTTCCGGGACGATGCGCGGCCCCGACCCGATCGTTCTCCGCATCCCTCGGACGGGCGGCGCCGCGCGCGGCTACGTCTACCCGGCGCTCGATTCCGTTGTGTGGCGCGGCCCATCGGTAAGCGCGATCGATCGCGCTCTGGCATTCGATCCCGAGGCCGGCCTGCTCGCGTTCGTGACGGCCAGCGGGAATCCCGCTCGGCTCGACCTGCGCCTTGCACGCGTGTCCATCGCTTCGCGCAGCAAGCTTGCGTCGATCTCCTCCGAAGACGGCAGCGCGATATACGCCGTGGATGGCGCGCGCGTGCGCAGATTCACGCCGGCAGGCGACTGGGATTTCACACCTCCCGCCGCGCCACGATCCGTGATCCCGCAGCCGAACGGCTCGCTCATCGTCACGGCTCGCGAAGGGCAGCGCACGACCGTCTGGAGAATGCGCGCTCCCGACCCACGCCTGCTCGATACCGCGTACCTCCAGCTCGACGGTAACGCCGTGCGCAACCAGGTCGGCGACCGCGTCTATTTCATGACCGACACCGCTCTCATCGGCATGGACGGCCGCGACCTCTCAGTCGTGCGCAGCGTTCGCTTCCGCAAGCCGGTGATCGCCGTCGCGCCGACGCCCAGCGGCGACAGGATCTACGTGGCGAACCGTGACGCCGAGGAGTTGAGCGTCATCGACAGGTACACCGGACGGATGAGCGCCACCATCGACCTGCCGGCAGCGCCACGCGATCTGAGAATGGACCCGCTCGGCCGCTATCTGCTCGTGCGGCCCGCGTCCGGAGACTCCGCGTGGATGATCGCAGTCGGCACGAATCGCCTCATGGGAAGCGTCGAGACGGAGTGGAAGAGCGATCTGCCCGCCGTGGCTCCAGACGGCGCGATAGCGACACTGCGCGGCGCGGATGTCGAGATCATCGAGCCTGAATCGCTGCAGTCGGTGCGGACGATCAAGGGCGGCGGGCGTGATTTCTGGTACTTCACTTTCTGGAACGGCTTCCGCGCGCGGCCAGCGGGCCTCGACCGGCCCGTAGAATTTACCCCGCGGGAGGCACTGGTCATCGATTCCGTCCCGATCCAGGCGCCGGCTGATTCCGCCCCGCCGCAGCGCAGCCCGGAGCCAGCGGGGCAACCGGCGCCTCCGGCTGCTCCGGCGGGATACACGGTGTCCTTCGCCGCTCTCCTGTCGGAGTCCGCCGCCGTCACCGCCGCGCGCGAGATCTCGCTGCGCAGCTCCTCCGTGCGCGTCGTCGCAACCCAGACCGCGGGTACGCGCGTGTATCGCGTAATCGCCGGACCATTCGCCCTCCGTGCCGAGGCGGAGCGCGTTGGCCGTGAGTCTGGCCGCCCTTACTGGGTTTACGAAGGCGAGCCTTGAGCGCTTTGCGCGGCCGGCGTTCCGGCCGGAGCTGGGAAGAAGCCGGAAGCGCGTTCGCTTCCGTCGCGGACGGCTTCCACGCCGTCGTCGTCTGCGGGGAAACCGATGAAGTAGCGGCGGAGGTCGCGGTGGGAATCGCGCGCGTCGCCGCAGACCGCCGAAAAGTCACCATCGCCGACCTGAGCGGCGACGTCGCTCCCGTGAGAGCGCTGCTCGAGGACTGGAATCTCGACGGCGTTACGGAAGCGATCCTGTACGGCGTTTCATTTTCCCGGCTTGAACGACCGGTCGCGGGCTCACCCAGGCTCTCCGTCATGCCCAGTGGCACCGACGACGTGCGCCAGGACGGCGTCTATGAGAGCACGCGATGGCTCGCTCTAGCCCGTGAATTTCGCAAGCAGGGCTCCCTGCTGCTGATCGTAGCGTCCGCAGCGGCTCCCGGGCTGAGGAAGCTCGTCGAGAGTATGGACGGCGCCGTGGTCGTCGGCAAAGCGCTGGTGAATCCCGCCCCGCAGTTCCTCGTCCTCAAGCGCATTCCGTCACCGGACAGCCCCCCGCTGCGCAAGCGGCCGCGGCCGACGCGCGAGATCCCGATGGAGGACGCGCCGCTCCTTCCCTCCGGGCTCTCTCCGCGCGCGTACGCGTCGGCGGGGCTGGCGGCCCTGGTTCTGGTGTTGGCAGTAACGACTTTCATGATCACGCGGTCCGTGCCAAGCTCGGAGAACCGCGCGCCCGGGATGGGCATACCCAGACCCGTGCCCGCGCCGTCCGCACCCGACAGCGTGCTGGTGGGCAACCCCGGCGACTCCGCGATGGCGTCGCCGTATGCGGTCGAATTTCTCGCGGCAAACACGCTCGAAGGTGCTAACTTTGAGCTGCGCGAGAAGCTGAAAGCAGTCCCGGCCGGAACGATTTCGCCGGTGCCAGTCGGGCCCGATCGAATCACCTGGTATCGTGTCGTCGGAGGCGCTTACGCGGACATCAGAAGCGCGGACTCACTGCTCGTGTCTGTTCGCCGCTCGCGCGTTGTCGGAAAGGCCGCTGGATTCGTGGTGCGTGTGCCGTTCGCGCTCCTCGTAGACAGCGTGTCCACCGCCGGCGGAGTACCGACCAAGCTGGAGAAGTACCTGGCCCGCGGACTTCCGGTGTATGCGCTGCTGCAGCCGGCCGGAAACGTGCTGGTGTATGCGGGGGCGTTCGCGGCCCCGGCTGACGCGGCGGTGTTGCAGGATTCGTTGAGCTCGGCGGGGATTCGAACGCTGCTCGTTTACCGGAAAGGGAGAACTCTTTAGTGCGACTGACCAAGCTCGAGTTGCACGGATTCAAGTCGTTCGCCGATCAGACGGAGTTCAGCTTCGACGCGGGCGTGACCGCGATCGTAGGTCCCAACGGGTGCGGAAAGTCCAACGTCTCCGACGCGGTGCGCTGGGTGCTGGGCGAGCAGCGCGCGCGAGCACTGCGCGGCGCCAAGATGGAGGAGGTCATCTTCCAGGGCTCGTCCGCGCGGCGACCGGTGAACATCGCCGAGGTCTCGCTCCACTTCGAGAACGACGACGGCGGGCTCGACATTCCCTTCCGTGAAGTGGTCGTGACACGGCGCCTGAGCCGCTCGGGCGAGAGCGAGTATTTCCTGAACCGCGCGGCGTGCCGGCTGCGCGACATCCACGACATGATGCGCGGCACCGGACTCGGCGCCGACGCGGGCGTCGTTATCGAATCGCGCATGATCGACGCACTCCTCTCGGACAAGCCCGACGAGCGTCGTGAGCTGTTCGAGGAAGCCGCCGGCGTGAGCCTGTACCGGGATCGCAAGCGCACCGCCGAGCGCCGGCTGGAGGAAACTACGGTCGATCTTTCCCGGCTCGACGATCTCCTCAGCGAAGTGCAATCGCAGGTGCGGTCGCTGGCGCGGCAGAGAAAGAAGGCCGAGCGCGCCGAAGAGATATCCGCCAGGCGCTTCACCGTTGAGATCGCGCTTGCCGCTCGAGAAATGGCGTCATGGCATGGAGAGTTCGCCGACCTCGGCGCCAAAGTCGCGGAGCTGCGCGAGGCTGCGCCGCTCGCTGAAGCGGAAGTCACCCGCGCCGAAGCCGCGCGCGACGCCGCGCACGGCCTGCGCGCGGCCACCGAGGCCCAGCGCGCAGAGCTCACGCGGCTGGCGGCGGAACAGCGCGACGCGCTCGACTCGCTACGTCGCGAGATCATGGTCGCCGAGGAGCGCCAGCGTCACGCGCTCATGCGGCGCGAGAAGGCCGAGCAGGAGCACCGTGAGGGTGGTGCGGTCGCGGACCGCGTCGCGGCCGAGCGAACGCGTGCCGCCGACGAGCGCGCGCAGCTCGAGTACGAGCTGACCGAAGCCATCGACGCGGTGCAAAAAGAAGTTGGTGCGGAAGAAGAAGTTCGCGGCGCGCTCGCCGCGGCGCGGGCAGCGGTCGAGGCGGCGGAGCGGAAGGCGCGCGATCTCTCGGAGCACCTGCACCGCCTCACGCTGGACCGCGAAGCCGCGGAGCGTGAGCTCGGCGAGCTCGAGCAGCGCCTGGTGTCGCTGACGCAGGAAGAGCAGCAGCTACGCGAGACGGCTGGCGGCCTCGAGCGTGAGATGGATTCCGCGCGCGACGGACTCGAGATCGCCAGGTCGCAGCTGGCCTCTTCCGAGGCCACCGCCGCCGAGGCGGAAGACTCGGTGAGGATTGCACGCGATTCCGAGGCGCTCGCGCGCGCGGAAATGCTGAGTGTCGGAGAAGAGCAGACCGCCATGGAAGCGCGGATGCATGCGCTCGAGGCGCTCGAGGCCGAGCGGGTCGGGCTCGCGCCAGCCGCCGCCAGGCTGCTGGAAGACCGCGATCAGTTTGGGCCCGGGGCCGTGCTGGGCCCGCTCAGCGATTTCATCACGGCAGGGACGGCGGCCGCCAGTCTGGTGGAGAGATTTCTCGGTGCGGGCGTGCACGCGGTCGTCGTGCGCGATGCCGGTGTCGCCGAAGCGGTGCGCGAATGGCATCTGCGCACGAATCCCGGGCCTCTGCTCCTGTTGCCCGCGGATCGTGCGCCTGACGTCGCGTCGTCGCAGGAAGCCGATGAGCTGTTGCGGAGTGTCACCCCCGCGGCTCCAGCGGATCGGTGGGTGCGAGCGCTGCTGGGAGGAACGCGGCCGTTGGGCGAAGGAACTGCGTTCGTGGATGCGCGGGGCGCGGTCTGGCTTCCGGGCGCGCTGGCCGGGCCGGGACCGTTACGCCGTAAGGCGGAGCTCGGCGAGCTCGCTGACCGTCTCACGGAAGCCCGCGCGCGCCACGCCGAGTCTTCGGCCCGGTCAGGCGCGGCGCGTTATTCACTGGCCGCCGCCGAGGCCGTCCTCGAGACCGCGAACGCCGGGGTCGCGACCGCGACCCGCGACGCGCGTCAGGCCGAAGATCGGTTCTCGGAGCTTCATCGTCAGCACCAGCGAGCCGCGCGGGAACTGTCCGAAGCTGCCGCGGCGCGCGAGAGAATAGACGAGCGTCGCGGCGATCTGGCGAAGCGCATGACCGCCGTGGACGCGCAGCTGCTCGCTCAGCGCGAGCACACCGACGAGCGCGAGGCCGAGACCGCGACTTCGCGCGAGCTGCTGGTCGACGCGGAGCGCAAGCAGGAAGCGGCTCGCGACCGGCGCACGGATGCGCAGGTGTCGAAGGCACAGGCGGAAGCCCGGCTGCAGGTGGCGCAGGACCGGGAGCGGCATCTGGATGAAGAGCTGACGTCCGCGTCCACTCGCGTGGAATCGCTGGTGAGCGAGCTCTCCACGCTGTCACAGTCGGACGCGCATCTTGGCGAGCAGCTCGCCAAGTCGAGGCTCGATCTCGAAGCGCGCGACGCCACGTACAAGGACGTGGAGGCCCGAATGGCTTCCGCCGAGCTGGGCGTGCGGACTACGGACGAGGATCTGACCCGCGCCGAGCACGACCTCGACGCCATCCGCCGCCGCGCGCTCGCGCTGCGGGACGAGCTGCATGCGGCGGAGCTGCGGCACAGCGAGCTATCGGGGAAAAGGACGAGCATTCGCGAGCGCCTCGAGACCGAGTGGAGAAAGCCGCTCGACGAGCTGTTGGCATCCGCGGAGCCGATCGAGCTTTCCGATGATGACCTGCGCGCTGAAACGGTCGCTCTGCGTGAGCAGTCGGACGCGCTCGGACCGGTCAACCCGCTCGCGATCGAGGAGCACGACGAAGAGTCGAAGCGGCTCGAGTTCCTGACCGCGCAGCGGGCGGATCTATCGTCGGCCAAGGCATCGCTCCATCAGGCGATCCGCGAGATCGACGTGACGGCGCGCGATCTTTTCCTGACGACATTCGTTGCCGTCAGGGAGAACTTCAAGCGCATCTTCGTGACCCTGTTCGGCGGCGGCGAGTGCGATCTGCGGCTGGAGAATCCGGACACGCCCCTCGAAGGTGACATCGAGATCCACGCTTCGCCGCGCGGCAAGCGCACGCAGCGAATCCATTTGCTGTCCAGCGGTGAGCGCGCGCTGGTGGCGCTGTCGCTCCTGTTCGGCATCTTCCTGAACAAGCCCAGCCCGTTCTGCCTGCTGGACGAAGTGGACGCGCCGCTCGACGACCAGAACATCGGCCGTTTTGTGCGCATGCTGAACGAGTTCAAGAAGAAGACGCAGTTCATCGTGATCACGCACAATCCGCGCACTACTACCGAAGCCGCAGACGCGGTGTATGGTGTCACGATGCAGGAACCGGGCGTTTCCTCGTTGGTGAGCGTCCGACTCACGGGAGACCGGTCGGCCGAGGCGTCAGCGGAAGATGCAGCGCGTGACGCTGCGACCGCCTCGATGGTCGCGTAACTGCGCTGCGTGCTGCGTGCTGCGTGCTGCGCGCTGCGAACTGACCGTAACGGCAAATCCTCAATCCGAGTACCTTAAAGTAAGAATGCTGGTCGTGATGCGGCACGGCGCCACGAGCGCCGAGATAGATAGGGTCGTCGAGATCATCGAAGAGATGGGCTACTCGGCGCGCCCGATGCCCGGCGCGCAACGGACAGCCGTTGGAATAGTGGGGAACGACGGAAGAGTCGATGCCTCGCGGTTGGAGGCGTTGTCCGGCGTGGCGCAGGTGATTCACGTGACGCAGCCGTACAAGCAGGTATCGCGTGAATGGCGGCCGGAGAACACCATCGTCACCATCGCGCCCGGAGTCTCCTTCGGAGGCGATGTGTCCCCGGTCGTTGCCGGCCCTTGCTCGGTCGAAGGAGAGCGGCAGATAATTGCCGCGGCGCAGGCGGTGTGCGATGCGGGTGCCAGCGCTCTGCGCGGTGGCGCGTACAAGCCGCGCAGCTCGCCGTACTCGTTTCAGGGTCTCGGAAAAAAAGGACTGGAGCTGCTGGCGCTCGCGAAGCGGGAGACCGGCCTGCCGATCGTCACCGAAGCCATGGACGACGAAGGCGCGCACCTCGTTGCCGAAGTCGCCGACTGCATCCAGATCGGCGCGCGGAACATGCAGAACTATTCCCTGCTCAAGACGGTCGGACGTATCGGCAAGCCGGTGCTGCTCAAGCGCGGCATGGCCGCGACCATCCAAGATCTCCTGCTGAGCGCCGAGTACATCCTGGCGGAGGGAAACCCGCAGGTGATTCTCTGCGAGCGGGGAGTGCGCAGCTTCGATACTGCTACGCGCAACATGCTCGATCTGAGCGCAATTCCGACGGTGCATCTGCTGTCGCATCTGCCGATCGTCGCGGACCCGAGCCACGGAACGGGAATACGCGACAAAGTGGGGCCGATGGCTCGCGCAGCCCTCGCCGCGGGCGCGGACGGACTGCTGATCGAGGTGCATCCCGAGCCGGACCGCGCGCTGTCCGACGGCGCGCAATCCCTCTACCCCGAACAGTTCGCGGCGCTGATGGACGAACTGCGCGCAGTAGCTGCCGCGGTCGGCCGCGAGATACCGCAGCACGCGGGAACGGCGCGCGTTTAGCAGGGTACTCCGGTAATGCTCAAATCAATCGCTTTTTCCGTCGCCCTCGGCGTGGCCGCCGCTACCAGCGTGCCGGCTCAATCGCTGGGCGACCTCGTGGACCGCGCGGCCTCGGAGCACGCGAAAATGCGCACCGCGCGGGTGCAGTTCACGCAGGTCATAACGAATCCACTCACCGGCAATCGCATCAGCGCCCGCGGCCAGGTCCTGCGCAAAGCACCGGGATTGCTCGCGATCACGTTCATCGATCCCGCGGGCGACAGGATCATCGCCGACGGAAACGCGGTGTGGGTTTATCTGCCGAGCACGACGCCGGGGCAGGTGCTGAAGATGACTCCGGGTGGGAGCGAGGCGGAGCGGCTCGACCCAGCGTCACAACTGCTGCGCTCACCGCGCACGCGGTTCAACATCGCCGACGGCGGAACGGCGACAGTCGGCGGCCGGCCGACGCGAGTAGTGCTGCTCACTCCGAAGGGGCGCGAGACATTCTCGAAGGCGAAGGTGTGGATAGATACGCAGAATTCGCTCGTGAGGAGGTTCGAGGTCACGGAGCCGAGCGGGCTGGTTCGGAACGTGACGCTGACGTCGATACAGGCGAACGTCGCGGTGCCGGCCTCAGCGTTCCGCTTTTCTCCACCGCGCGGGGTTAGAGTCGTGGATCAAGGACAGCTGGGG
>JBKJKB010000103.1:0-3133 GCA_046597675.1 Gemmatimonadaceae bacterium | reverse complement strand
CCAAGCGATTGCCTACTCTACGACTGCGCCGTCAGACGCTGTCGCGTCGTTGCAACGCGCCATTGACGGACACACAGCGGTGCTGCAATTCGAGGCACAAGGCGGGTACCTGCGGTCCGTCCTGAAAGCCCTGCAGGTGCCTGTGAACTCTCAGGGACTCGTGTTTTCGAGGACAAGTCTTCAGCGCGAGCTCATTTCTCCGACACGACCCCGGGCAGTGTATTTCAACGACCACGTCTACGTGGGCTGGGTTCCCGGCGGTCACGTGCTGGAAATCGCCTCGCTCGACGCGAGACTTGGGCCGATTTTCTATACGCTGGATCAGCAGCCGCGGGCGCACCCGCGATTCGAGCGGCAGACGAGCGCCTGCCTGCAATGCCATGACTCTCCATCGGTGACTGCCGGAGTGCCCGGCCTGATCATGAAGTCCGTATCTGCCGACAGCAACGGCGAGCCGATCGCCGCGGCCGGCGAGTTCGTGACGAGCGATCAAAGTCCGATGAAGGAGAGGTGGGGCGGCTGGTACGTGACCGGCCGGCACGGCGCCCAGGCGCACATGGGCCGTGCCCTCGGTGCGCAGGTCGAGACGATGCGCTATCTCGATTCACACAGCGACGTGGTCGCGCTGACCGTGTTGGCGCATCAGAGTCACGTGCAGAATCTGCTGACCCGTGTCGGCTATCGCGTACGGATGGCGCTTTATTTCGACCGTCAACGAAACCGTGACCTGGGGAGGGCCATCGATGCCGTCCCGGACACTACGGAACGCCTCGTCGAGAACGTGACCGAGCCGCTGGTGCGGGCGATGCTGTTCGTCGATGAGGCGCCCCTCGCGGAGCGAATATCGGGGACGTCTGGCTTTGCGAGGACGTTCGCGACGCAGGGGCCGCGTGATGGGCGCGGCCGCTCGTTGTTCGAGCTGGACCTCACGCGACGGCTGCTGCAGTATCCGTGTAGTTACCTGATCTATGCGGAATCGTTCGATGCGCTGCCGGTGCTGGCGAAGAACTACGTCTACCGGCGCCTGTGGGCCGTGCTGAATAACGAGGACACGAGCGAGGGGTTTGCGCACCTGTCCCGCAGCGATCGAACGGCCATCAGGGATATCCTTCTCGCGACTAAGCGTGATTTCGCAGCCTGGCGCGCGATACAGGCCTCACCGTAGTCCTTGCTGGAGATACATGACATGAGAGCTGTACTAGACAAGCGATTCGCCACGGTCACATCGCTGTGCGCGGCGATCTGCCTCTCGGTGTCGTTCCACAACCTGGTCAGCGCGCAGGCGACCTCCTGGGTGCGCACCGGCGGGCCGTCCGGCGGTGTCGGCTACGACATCAAGGCGCGCCCCGACAATCCAGACGTCATGTATGCCACAGATGCGCTCGCTGGCGTCCACAAGAGCGTCGACGGCGGTCTGACCTGGAGAAACATCAATGAGGGTATCGTCGAACGGTCGGGAGAATCCGGCGATCACATCCCGGCCTTCAGCGTGACGATCGATCCGAACAGCCCCGATGTGGTCTGGGTCGGAATGGCGAAATCGAGCGTCGTGTACCGTTCCGCGGACGGCGGCGCGCGGTGGGAGCGACGCACGAATGGCATCGTCGAAAAGAACATCCTCACGGTGCGCGGCATTACCGTGCAGCCGGGTAATTCGAACGTGGTGTACATCGCCGGAGAAATCCCGGTGCAGGACTCGACGGGCGCCTTTAAGCAGGGCAAGCGCTTCCAACTGGCGCGGGGTGTCGTGTACAAGTCGACCGACGGCGGGCAGAATTGGGCAGCCGTCTGGCGCGGCGACAACCTGGCGCGCTACGTGATCATCGATCCGAAGAATGTCAACACGGTGTATGTATCGACCGGAATATTCGATCTAGAGGCCGCCAATTCCCGGCCGGAATTCAACGAGCCTGGCGGCGTCGGCATTCTGAAGAGCACGGACGGGGGCACATCATGGACCACCATCAATAACGGCCTGGACAGCCTGATTATCGGGTCGCTGGTCATGCATCCCACCGATCCGATGAGGCTTTTGGCAGCCACCGGAGAGAGTTCGTATTCGACGCCCGGTGGCATCTTCTTGACGACTGACGCCGGCGCCTCGTGGAAATACGTGGGCGGAGCCGGGAAAGGGATGATGGCGTCGGTGGAGTTTTCGGCGAACAATCCCAGCACGGCGTACGCTTCTGGCCCATCCTCATTCTTCCGGAGCGATGATGGGGGGCAGAATTGGAACTCGTTCCTCAATCGCAACGGCCGATCCTGGGGACCGGACGCGATATCTCTCGGATTTCCCATCGACATGCTCGCCGATTTGCGCGATTCCCACCGACTGTTTGTGAACAGCTACGGTGGCGGCAACTACCTGACGCTGGATGGCGGAGCCTCGTGGACATCGGCGAGCAACGGATATACCGGCGCTGACGTGAGGGACGTGGCGGTGAGTCGCCAGAATCCGGCTGTGGTCTACACCAACGGGCAGAGCGGTCCATACAAGAGCATTGACGGCGGACAGACCTGGGTTGGCATCAACCCGATTGAAGTGCGCGAGTTCAATGAAGGCGCGCGCGTCATCGTCGATCCGGAAGATGACAATCACGTCCTCATGTCGTCGGCCAACGGCAGCGGGACGTACGAAAGCCTGGATGGTGCCCGCACATGGCGGCTGGTGACCGACTATTCGACGGAGCTGGCGAAGCTCCCGCCCGACCGCGCCTTTCAAGGCATGCAGGCGTTGGCGTTCGCCCCATCAATGCGCCTGAAGGTATATGGCGGATTCGGACATGCGCGGTGCATCAACCGTGTCCAACCTGTCTGCGACGCGCCGACGATCGCCGGAGTGCTGACGTCTGAGGACGGCGGTCGCACATGGACGCGCAGGACGGGCACCGGCTTGGATACCTCGACCGTTCCAGCGATCGTGGTACACCCGCTGGATCACAATACAGCGTGGGCCGCGACCATGAGCCAGGGCATCTTCAAGACGACCGATGGCGGGGCTCACTGGACCGCGGCGTCGACTGGCCTGACAGACCTGAGGGTCGAATCGCTCGCGGTAGATCCGACGCGTCCCGAGGTTCTGTACGCCGGCACGTCCTCCAAGGGGATTTTCAAGAGCCGCGACGGCGGCGGC
>JBKJKB010000355.1:0-6967 GCA_046597675.1 Gemmatimonadaceae bacterium | reverse complement strand
TGACCAGCTCCTCTTCGGTCATGTGCTCACGGATGTGACGTTCCTGTTCCTCGGTCAGGCTGCTCGTGAAGTTCACCAGCTCCAGGAACAGCTCCTCGATGCTGCGGCTGCCGGCATTGTAGCTCTCGATCAGCGCCTCGAACTTCTCGGCGAAGTCGGCGCGCGTCCGGTTCAAGCGGACGAGCCGTTCCAGAAGCGCGCGGATGGCGGCCTTGAGCACCTCGATGTCCGTGTTCTTGTGCTCGGACGCACGGAAGCGGCCGGCGAGGGCCTCGAAGTCGATCTTCGACAGGTCGAGCACGGGCGGGCCGTCGTCGCGGATGACCATGCCGGTGATCGACCGGTCGAGCAGAACGTTGATCCCACCCATCACGTGCGCGATGTCGGTGGGATTGGGGTTCAGCGTCGCGCGAATGGTGTCCGCGATGGTCGCGAGGCACGCCGCCCGTCCGGCGAACTCGAGCGCCGCCGGGTCAGGCTTCACCGCGCCGTAGAGCGTGCCGACGAGCCGTTCGTGCTCGAAGAAGTCGCGCCGAACGTCATCAGGTGCGATCAGGGCGTCGATGGCGTCACCGACGAGCCGCACGCGCTCCATGCTGCCGGAGACGACCGCGTCGATGTCCGCGAGCACGACATCGTATTGCGCGCAGAACGCCGTCGCGTCGCCGACCGCCTGCCGCAGATCGTCCACCAGCCGCTGCTTGTCCTTGACCGGGGTCTCGCCGCCCGTGCCCGCGCCGTAGATCGCCAGCGCCTGCTCGAGCGACGCGAAGACGTTGGCGTAGTCCACGATCAGGCCGCTGTGCTTGCCCGGGAAGACGCGGTTGGCGCGCGCGATCGTCTGCATCAGCGTGTGATTGCGCATCGGCTTGTCCAGATACACCGTCGAGCAGCTCGGCGCGTCGAAGCCGGTGAGCCACATGGCGCAAACGAACACCAGCCGCAACGGGTCGTCGGTGTCTTTGAACTTCTCATCGAGGGGCGGTTGCGACTGATACATCCGCTTGCGGTGCGGCTCGATGTCGAGCCCCCTCTGCTTCATCTGCGCAATCTCATTCTGGCTGGGCGACACGATCAGCGCCATGTCGGTCGTCGCGAGCACATCCAGGCGAAGCAGCAGCTCTGCCTTCTGCGCACGGCCCTCCGCCGACTTGCGATCGGCCGGCGGCAAGTAAGCCAATCGTCCGAGCTCCGTCCTGACCCGCGCAGTCTCTGCCGTCCAGTGCTTGCGCACTTTGTCGTGCATCCTGAGCGCGGTGGCCTTGTCGATTGACACCACCATCGCCTTGCCAACGAACCCTCGTCCGAGAAAATGTCGCACGATATCCAGCGCTACGGTCTCGAGCCGGTCGTCGCGAGTGATGATGTGATACTGGCGGCCAAGCTCCCGCTCTAGCTTCGCCTCCTGATCCGGATCCAGTTCTGCTGCCTCTATGAGATCGTAGATGCCGTCGTTCAGGTCCGGGTTGACGAGTTGCAGCTCGGGCGTGCGATTCTCGTAGAACAGCGGCACCGTCGCTCCATCCTCGACCGACTGCTGAAAGTCATAAATCGAGACGTAGTCGCCGAAGACTTCCCTGGTACGCTCTTCTCCGGCGATGAGCGGCGTACCGGTGAAGGCGAGGAAAAGTGCCCTGGGCAGCGCGGCGCGCATGTTCAGCGCCAGCGTGTCATACTGGCTGCGGTGCGCCTCGTCGGTCAACACGATGACGTCCGGCCGGTCGCAAAGCATCTCCGGCGTCTGGAACTTGTGGATGAGCGTAAAGACGTAGCGGTGGTTCCCGCGCAGCAGCTCCCGCAGATGCGCCCCGCTCACGGCGTGGCACTCGTCGCCCTCGGCCTCGCTCACCGCGCCGGTGGCCTTGAAGGTCGAGGCGATCTGGTCGTCGAGCTCCTTCCGGTCGGTCACGACTACGAACGTCCAGTTGCCTTCCACCTTGCGGAGCACCTTCTGTGCGAAAAAGACCATCGCGAGGCTCTTGCCGCTGCCCTGCGTCTGCCAGAAAACGCCGGCGCGGCCGTGCCCACTACTGCGGGCCTCGAGCATTGAGGCGATGGAATTGTTCACGCCGAGGTACTGGTGGTTCTGCCCGAGAATCTTCACCAGCCCCGCTTTGTGCTCGGAGAAGAGGGTAAAGTTCTCCGCCAGGTCGAGCAGCCGCGTCGGGTCGCATGTGCCGCGTAGCATCACCTCTAGCGACACTCGGCGGGGTTCGTCCTCGCGCTCGATGCGCTTCCACTCGAAGAACCGGTCCCAATCGGCCGTGAGCGAACCGACACGGCTGTGTGTGCCGTTAGAGGCGATAAGGAAAGCGTTGAACCAGAACAGCGCGGGAACCTGCTGCTTATAGTGCGTCAGGTTCTCATCGAACGCGGCACGCGCGGGCACGCCGGGTTTCTTGAATTCGATGACCACGAGCGGCATGCCATTGACGAAGCCCACAAGGTCAGGTCGGCAGGTGTAGAGGGCACCGGTGACACTGAGCTGGCTGACCAGCAGAAAGTCGTTGTTCTCCGGTTTCTCCCAGTCCACCACGCGCAGTCGCTCGTCTTTCTGCCCGCCGTGTTCGCGGTCGGGGAGCGAGACCCGGATGCCCACCTTCAATAGGAGGTAGACTTCTCGATTTGCGGCCTCCAGGCTCATGGCCGACCGGTCGCGGGTCAGCTCATCGATGGCTGCGGCGATTGCTTCGGGGGGCAAACCGGAATTCAACCGCTCCAGGGCCGCTCGCAGGCGAGCAACCAGTACGACATCGCCCTTCGTCTCGCGCGCGAGCGTGCCGGCCGTGCCGAAGGTCTCTTCCAACGCGGACACCGTGGACCAGCCAAGTTCCGCGAACAGCCCGAAGGCGGGCTGCTCGACGAGCTGGTCTTCGGTGTAGGCGTGAGACACGACTCAGTGCGCCTGTACTTCGATTTGGCCCGCCAGCAGGCGCGGTAGCAGTAGGTCGCGCGTTTTCCGAAGGTTTTGGATTCTCAGACCAATGGTTGCGATTTGCGTGAACAGCGGCGCGACTAGTTCGCGGAAGCGCGAGCGCAATGGCGCGGGCGGGATGACGCGTTCAGTGTTGGCGATATATGCTGTCCACTTGAAGTTCGAGATACCTGTGGACTGAACTTGATATTGTTCTATTTCTCCGGACTCGTAACCGTTAAGGAACGATAGGTAGAGTAACTCCGCGCCGTAGCCTTCCTGGTCGGGCCGGATGCGCTTGCAGAAGCTGGCGCAGATCACATCGCCGTCGAATGCTGACTGAAGTTCGGGCGTGACGAGCAACGTGCGACCGACCGGCTGACCCTTGCTCCCACCTGACACTTCAAAGAGGATGTCGCCCGCCGACAGCCTGCGGGAGCGGAGATTCGAACCCGCGTGAAAGCGGTGGGGAACACCCGTGATCTGACACATGCGCGCATCGGGAATGTCTGTACCGCGAATCACCCAAGCGGATTCGGTATGGTCATCATCCGCGGCTTCTCTGCCCCAGCCGCCGCCGATGTGACCGGCCATGAGCGATTGCAACGTCTTCACCTCCCAGCCTTCGGGGATCTCGCCGAGAGTGGAAGCGACACACGGGAGCTTTTCGTGGCCGGGAAAATGGAAGTGGACGAACCACTCGCGGTAGATGGCGCGGGCCATCGACTCCAAAAGGCGGATGCGCCGTTGACTGTTCTCTATCAGTTCGTCGTAGGCTGACAAAATGCCCGCGATCCGCCGTTGCACCGGCAGCGGGGGAACGCCGACTTCAATTTCCGAAAACGCCGTCTTGTTGATGATGGGAGTCGCAGCCCCACCAGCGTTCGATTTCAGCTCGTCGCGAAGTGTGGTGAGTAAGTGGTAAACAAAGAACGGGTCGTGCTCGTCCTCGTTCACGATGACCGAGTTGATCTGCTGGTTGGTGAAGGACGGTCTGTCCGTCATGCAAACCTTGCCGATCGTAGCCCCGATGCAGACAACACAGACGGCGCGCTCTGGCAGCATGAGCCGGTGCTGGTAATCGCGGCCTACCTGTGAAAGAAATCGGTCTGGTTCGATGTAGCGAGTGAGGCCGTCAATGTCCGTTGGCGTGAGAAATGGGACAAGCTCTCCAAACAGCTCGGGCTGGGCGCTCGGCGGGGTCTTCCCCGTGACGACGCGGCCTAAGTCAGCGATGCGAACCGTGCGGAGTTCAGCCATCGTCACGCTCCCAGAATCTCCGCCACGTTGCCGGCGATGGTTTGTTCGAGGCAGCGCGCCTGCGACTGAACCGCCGTCGTAAAAGAATCCTCTACGACTGACTCGCGCAGCAAATCCCTCTGACGAACCGTCAAGGAATCCGTGTGAGTTGGAATTACAACTGACGGCGTCATGCTCACTTCTCCGATTCCAGGGCGTCCGGGTTTTTGAGGGATTTCTTTTCTTCCGAGGCGAGGCGACGTTCGAGTTTCTTCACGTCCTCGACGGCGGGCAGACTTTCTGGGCGGATGCCGCGTTCGAGCAGCGTATTGCGGACGGCCTGATTATTGGTGATGTGCTCGCTGGAAATAGCGGATTCACTTTTCATCCCGTGTTCGCGGGCGTTAAAGATGGTGATCTCGGTAGCGAAGTCCTTGGCCTTCAGAATGATGGTCGGCGCGAAGTCGGCCAGCGGGCGGTTGTCCGGCACCTTCCAATGGGCTTTCATGGCCTGGGTGGATTTGCCGAACAGAGCTTGATCGCCCTTGCTGCGGATGAGGGCGAAATTATCGTCGCTGCCGGTCTGTTCGTAGATGACTTTGGAGAGTTCTTTTTCCGTGGTGGAGAGCTTGTGTCGGGCGGAGACGCGCTCGGCTTCGAGCAACCGTTGCTCAATCAATTCGGCTCGCCGGGTCTGGATGGCAAAGTAGGTCTGGGCGAAAGCAATTTCCTGCTTCCGTGGATCGCCGTTCTGGGCGATGAGGTAGCAGGCGTAGCGGGTGAGCATGATGTCATCGATCTCCCGCTGGCTGCCGGAACCGAGATCAACCATCTTGTTGACGCCAACAAAATGGTCGGCGACCCCATGGACAGAGACTTCGCAGGCGGTTTTAGCCTTGGAAACAGCCGTATTGAAGTTGCGCCATTCATCGTAGCCGAGAAGGTGCTGGAGGTCGCGAGCCAGCCAATACTCGATGCCGCTCTCGGTCTGCTGCGCGTGAGCTTCAAAGGTGGTGGTGAGGGTCTGAATCATTTCAGTTTTCATGCTTCAAGTATCTCCGCCACGTTGCTGGCGATGGCTTGTTCGAGCTCACGCGCCTGTGCATTGAGCGTTTCGAGTTCCTCGTTCAGCGTTTCGAGTTGCTCCTTGAAATCCTCGTCGCTCACGGCCTCGCCCGCCGCCACGCCCACGTAGCGACCGGGGTTAAGCGACCAACCCTGCGCTTCAATGTCCTTGAGCGTGGCGGTGCGGCACAGGCCGGCTACGTCGGCGTATTTCGGTTTCTTGCCGAAAATCTCCTTGAGCTTCGCGCCGGCCTCGTCGCCGCCGAGGGTGAGGTCGAGTGCCTCGCCACGATAGAGGCGGACGACGTTGGCGATAAAGCCAATCTGCGCTTGTGTCCAGTCTCGGTGCGCGCGGTCAATCTGCCGGTAGATGTGCCGAGCATCGATGAACAGGACGGTGTCGGCACGGGACGTCTTCGCCTTGCCCTTGTCGAGGAACCAGAGGGTACACGGCAGCGCGACCGTGTAGAACAGGTTCGGGCCGACGGCGACCATCACGTCCACGGCGCGGGCTTCGATGAGCTGCTTGCGGAGTTCCTGCTCGGAGCTGCGGGCATCGGACGCGGAGTTGGCCATCACGAATCCGGCGCGTCCCTTCTTGTTCAGCGACGAGTAGAAGAGCTGGATCCAGAGGTAGTTGGCGTTGTCGGTGTTCGGCAGGCCGAAGGGGAAACGGCGGCCCGGCCCGACGGAGTCTTTCAACCGCTCCTTGTCCACCGCGTTCACGTTGAAGGGCGGATTGGCTAGGACGAAGTCGAACTGGCCGGTGGCGGTGTGCGGGTCGTGGTAGTAGCTGTTGACATTGCCGCCGTGGCGGATGTCGCCTTCGAGTCCATGGACCGCGAGGTTCATGCGACAGAGGCGCCCGGTCTCGTCGGTTTTTTCGACACCGTGAATCGAGAGCTCGGCGGCGGGGTTCTTCTCGTGTTCCGCCACAAACCGCGCGGACGAAACGAACATGCCGCCCGATCCGCACGCGGGGTCGAGAATGCGCCCGTGGTAGGGCTCAATGACCTCGGTCAGAAGGCGGACGATGCTGCTCGGGGTATAGAACTCGCCGCCTTTTTGACCCTCGGTGCGGGCGAACTCGCCCAGGAAGTATTCATAGATGCGGCCGAACGCGTCGTAGTCCGCGGTGGCGGGAATCTCGGAGACCTTCTTGAGCAGCTCCTTGAGCAGCGTGCTGGTGAAGAGGTTGTAGGTCTTCGGCAGGACGCCGGCAAGCTGCGGGTTGTGCTTCTCGATGTCCCGCATCGCGGCGTTGATCTTCGCGCCGATGTTCTCGGCCTCGGGTCGGTTCAGCAGGTAGGCGAATCGCGCCTCGGCTGGCAGGTAGAGGATGCCCTCGGCGTGATAGGCGGCGGGTTCATCCACGCGGCTGCCGCGCCGGGCCGATGCCCCGGCCTTCTCCAACGTGGTGCGCTGCGCGGTGAACCGGACTTCTGCAAAGCGCAGGAAGATGAGGCCGAGAATCGGGCCTGAGTATTCCTGCGCCTTGAGACCTGAGTTAGCGCGGAACTGGTCGGCGGAATCCCAGAGGCGCTTTTCGAGTGTGGCGGCCGCGGAGTCCTTCTCGGAAGGAGCTATCCAGAGCATGGAGTCGGGGTTTCCATTCTAGGGTTGGGTGACTCGGGGCGAGTGGGGCACGTCATGAACACTACCCCATCACTCACGTTCCCTCGTACCCCGCCACCACCCGAGCCGCGACCTCCCCTTGGGTCCTTCGAGCGGAACACATGCATGTGGCCC
>JBKJKB010000135.1:0-2667 GCA_046597675.1 Gemmatimonadaceae bacterium | reverse complement strand
CTCGGTATTCGATGTGTCACGATGAGGAATAATGGGATCACTCCACGTTTCACCACCGTCGCTGGACTGCGACATACGCGTACGGTGTGCGGGTCTCGCAGTCCAGCGACGGTGGTGAAACGTGGAGTGATCCCATTATTCCTCATCGTGACACATCGAATACCGAGCATGGGTTCGTCACGCTCTGGCCGGAAGACGGCGGCATGGGGGCCGTTTGGCTGGACGGGCGGAAGTACAACAGGGAAGGGCATTCGCCCAGCAACGAAATGATGGTCGTATCGACCACAATTTCTCCTGATGGCCAGCGGGGCACGGAAGTACGCTTGGACGAACGTGCCTGCGACTGTTGCCAGACGGCGGTCGCGATGACTTCGCAGGGCCCGGTCGTCACCTACCGTGACAGGACGACGGAAGAGATCCGGGATATCTACGTAGTTCGAAGGGTAGGCAACGCGTGGACGACACCCGTCGCCGTGCACAACGATGGTTGGAAGATCGCTGCCTGCCCGGTTAACGGACCCGCGATCGCCGCGACAGGGAAGAACGTCGCGCTCGCCTGGTTTACTGCCGCGAACGACAGCGGCAAAGTGAACGTGGCTTTCTCCGCCGACGCGGGCGCGACATTCGGCGCGCCGGTTCACGTAGATGAAGGCAAGCCGGCTGGCCGAGTCGACGTCGCGCTCCTGGGCGACGGTAGCGCACTCGTCAGCTGGATCGAGCGAACGGGCGGTGACACGGCCGCGGTGCGTGTCAGACGCATAACGGCTGACGGGAAACGGGCTGCTCCGATTACGGTGGCAACGTCGTCCGCTGCCCGCGCGAGTGGCTTTCCGAGGATGGTCGTAAGAGGAAACGACGCGATTTTCGCCTGGACCGAGCCCGGGAAGCCTTCCGCCATCCGCCTGGCGACGATGGCGATCGAGCGGAAATGAAGCGGCTTTTGTTGCGTGCCGCATCGCGCGGAATCGCGGTTTGCGCAATCTCGGCTGCCGGGTGCACGGGAGGCGCGGCCGATGGAAGCGGTTCCCGCGGCCGCGTAGATATTGGGCTTCCGGTTCCGGCCTATGCCGCCGTGTCGCTGGCCGGCGACACCGTCTCACTGGCGGGCCAGCGCGGGAAAGTCGTGCTGATGAACGTCTGGGCGACCTGGTGCCACCCATGCCGCGACGAAATTCCGGAGCTTCAGGCCATTCATGAGAAGTACCAGTCGCGCGGGCTCGAGCTGATAGGAGTCAGCGTCGACACCGAAGGTGCCGACGAAACGATACGCGCTTTCATGCGCGATTTCCGTATGACATATCCCGTCTGGCGCGATCCGGGCGAGCGGGTGTCCGCGCAGTTTCAAATCGTGGGCGTGCCCGCGACTTTTCTGATTGACAGGGAAGGCGTTTTGCGCTGGCGCAAGACCGGCCCGATTCAGCCCGGGGACGAAACGCTCATCAGAGCCCTCGAACAGGCGCTCGGGAGCTGATGCAGGGATCTGATTCGGTCGGGATCGCGATCAGCTTCACCGCGGGCGTGCTGAGCTTTCTCTCGCCCTGCGTGCTGCCGCTGATCCCCAGCTACGTCACGTTCATCACGGGCCTCGGACTGGAGGACGTGAAGCGCTCGCGCAGGATCGCGCTGGTGCACTCTCTCCTGTTCGTCACCGGGTTCACGCTGGTCTTTCTCGCCCTCGGCGCTACTGCGACCACGTTCGGGAGGATGCTCGGGTACAATCGCGTCTGGGTGGGGCGCATCGGCGGCGTACTCGTCGTACTGCTCGGCCTGTACCTGATCGGCGCATTCAACTTCGGACCGTTTGCCCGCGAGCGGCGGGTGCATTTTGCGACCAAGCCGCTCGGGTACTTCGGAACTCTGGTGGTCGGCATGGCCTTCGCCGCAGGCTGGACGCCGTGCATCGGGCCGATCCTCGGAGCGGTGCTCACCTATACCGCGAGCTCGGCTGACTTGAATCGCGGGTTGGTGCTGTTGCTCGCCTACTCGCTCGGCCTTGCCGTTCCGTTCGTGGCGGCCGCTCTGATGGTGGACAGGTTCGTCGCCGTGTTCGAGCGCTACCGGGGCGGACTCGTGTGGATGTCCCGTATCGCGGGCGCGCTGCTGATCGCGGTCGGACTGCTGATGCTCACGGACATGATGAGCGTGATGTCGCAATGGCTTCAGCCGATGACGCCGGAGTTTCTCCGCAGCCGGCTATGAGCCTTCTGTAGTCAGACGCGCGCATGGCTGGCTCCAAGGGCCGGATAGGGAATCCAGTTTGGAGAGTTCCGGTGTAGTGCAATCCTCGCGTCACATGAGCTAGGATTCCGCGTCATGCCTGACACGCCGCAACCGGAACGAAGAGAAGAGCCCAGGCCGGAACGAGAATACGACCGGACGGTCTTGACCCGGCTCCGAAGTTTCGGGCGCGAGCTCGGTCCGGGACTCATCACCGGCGCTGCGGACGACGATCCGTCCGGCATTGCCACCTACTCGCAGGCCGGCGCGGCTTTCGGGTACGGCCTGCTGTGGACGAGTCTGATCACGCTGCCGCTGATGACGGCGGTGCAGCTGATGTGCGCGCGCATCGGAATGGTGACCGGGCGCGGTCTGATGGCGGCGATGCGACAACGCTTTCCGCGTTCGCTCCTTTTTGTGGTCTGCGGCTCGTTGGCGATCGCCAGCGAG
>JBKJKB010000324.1:0-3835 GCA_046597675.1 Gemmatimonadaceae bacterium | reverse complement strand
AGCGCGAGCGCCAGTCCTTGGAGATCCCGAGACGGAATCCGGTAGGATGTACTTTCTGTCCCATTACTTGTTGCCTCTCTTCTTCTCTTCCTTGGCAGCCACGATGATCTCAACGTGACTGGTGCGCTTCTCGATCGGCGTGGCGCGACCCTGCGCAGCCGGCATGAAGCGCTTGAGCTTCGGACCTTCGTTCACGATCGCGTGCTTCACGTACAGCGTATCGACATCGAGTGACTCGTTGTCCTCGCGCGCCTTGTACTCCGCGTTGGCGACGGCCGAGCTCAACACCTTCTCGATCTGCTTGGCCGCGTGCTTCTTGGAGAACTTGAGGATCGCGAGCGCCTCGTTCACGTTCTTGCCCCGGATCTGATCGATCACCAGGCGCATCTTGTACGGCGACTGGCGCGTGGTGCGCTGAATGGCCCGGGTCTCCATTATCTGGCAGCTCCCGGCCCGCCGCCCGGGCCGCCTCTCGCGGCCGGAACGCCACCCGCCTTCTTGTCCACCGCCTTGTTGGCGCCCGTGTGTCCACGGAACAGCCGCGTCGGCGCGAACTCCCCGAGCTTGTGACCAACCATGTTCTCGGTCACGTACACGGGAATGAACTTGTTGCCGTTGTGCACGGCGAAGGTGTGCCCGACGAAATCAGGGATGATCGTGCTCGCGCGCGACCACGTCTTGATCACCTTTTTTTCGTTGCGCTCGTTCATCGCGTCGACTTTCGCGACGAGCGACTCGACGACATAGGGACCCTTTTTTACGCTGCGTGCCATAATTCTCTTAGCTCTTGGCTGTTGGCTGTTAGCTCTGTGTCGCCTTGCCGCGCTTCCGCCCGCGGATGATCAGGCGCTGCGACGGCTTCTTCTTGTTGCGCGTCTTCACGCCTTCCTTCTTGCCCCACGGGCTCACCACGTTGCGACCGCCTCTCGTGCGTCCGCCGTGCGGGTGATCGACCGGGTTCATGACCTCTCCGCGCACCTTCGGGCGGCGTCCCTTCCAGCGCGAATGTCCGGCCTTGCCGTGCGACAGCAGCTCGTGTTCGGCGTTGCCGACCGTGCCGATCGTGCCCAGGCAGTTGCCGTGCACCAGCCGCATCTCGGTCGACGCCATGCGCAGCGTCACGTACTCGCCTTCCTTCGCGACCACCTGCAGCGACGTGCCAGCCGAGCGCGCCATCTGGCCACCACGGCCGGGAAGCAGCTCCACATTGTGCACGTCGGTGCCAAGCGGGACCTCGCGCAGCGGCAACGCGTTGCCGATGCGGATGTCCGAGCCCGGACCCGAAACGATCTTGTCGCCGACCGCCAGCCCGCGCGGGTGGATGATGTAGCGCTTCTCGCCGTCCTCGTACGACACCAGCGCGATCCGCGCCGAACGGTTCGGATCGTACTCGATGTGCTCGACGGTCGCGGTCAGGCCGAACCTGTTCCGCTTGAAATCGATCTTCCGGTACATGCGCTTGTGACCACCGCCACGGCGGCGCATCGAGATGTGCCCGTGGTTGTCGCGCCCACCGCTCTTCTTGAGCGGCTCGAGCAGCGACTTCTCGGGCTCCGTGCGCGTGATCTCCTTGAAATCGGGGACCGAGCGGAAGCGCGAGCTCTTGGTGACGGGCTTGAACTGACGAACGGGCATCGCTTAACCCTCGAAGATTTCGATCGTGTCACCCTCTTGGAGCGTCACGATTGCTTTTTTCCAATGCGGGCGGCGACCCGTCGCGGTACCCACGCGCCGTGATTTTCCGCGGCGATTCGAGGTCCAGACGCCGGTGACCTTCACGCCGAAGAGCGATTCGATGGCGGTCCTGATCGCGTTCTTGTTCGCTCCCGATGCCACCTCGAACGTGTACTCGCCGCGCGCCTGGTAGGCCGCGGAGCTCTTCTCGGTAACCACCGGCCGCACGATGGTGCGGTGAACTGTCGACATCGCTTATCTCCCCTTCTTCTTCTTCGGTGCGGACTTCTTGGCGGCCGACTTCTTCGGCGCCGTCTTCTTGGCGGTCTTGCCACCGGCCGCCGACGGCGTCGCGCGCTTCGCGGGCGAGCGAGCGGCCTTCGCCGCCTTCCCGCCGCTGCTCTTCTCCGCGCTCTTGCGGGCGGGGGTGGCCTTCTTCTTGGCGGCCTTCCGCGGCGCGGCGTCGGCCGACTTGGCCTTGGCCGCGGGCTTCTTCGCCGGGCGTCGCGCCTGCGCGGTCTGATCTTCCGAGCGCTCCAGCTCCGCGCCGAGCGCGGACGACTCGATGACTACGACATCCGACCAGAGGATGTGATACGTCGAGACGTCGCTGTAGGGCAGCACGTGCGCCCACGGAATGTTGCGGCCGCTCAGGTACACGTTCGGCTTCGCGCCGTCGGTGAGGAGCAGGACTTTGCTGCCGTCGACGCCGAGCGAGACCAGCAGGTCCCGCATGCGGTTCGTCTTCGGCGAGTCGAAGTCGAGCGGCTCGATGACGACGATGGCGTTCTCGCGAGCGCGCGCATTGAGCGCGCTCTTGCGGGCCAGCGCGCGCACCTGGCGCGGCACGTACTCGGCGTAGCTGCGCGGCGAAGGTCCGAAGACCGTTCCGCCGCCCACGAACGTCGGAGCGCGGCGCGAGCCCGCGCGCGCGCGTCCCGTGCCCTTCTGCTTCCAGGGCTTCTGGTTACCGCCCACGACGAAGCCGCGCGTCTTGGTGGCGGCGTTCCCCTGGCGGCGATTGGCGAGATACGCCTTAACAGCCTGGTGCATGACCGGCATGTTGACCGTGCCGTCGAACAGATCGGCGGGAAGCGTCACCTGCTGCTGCGCCTTGCCGGCCGCCGTGTAGCTTGTGACGCTGAATTTGGTGGACTCTGACATTTCGATCAGCCTTGCTTGCGGACCATCACGATCCCGTTCGTGGGACCTGCAACGGCGCCGCGGATGTAGATGAGGTTGCGCTCGGTGTCGACCTTCTCGACACGGAGGTGCGTCTGCGTGTGGCGGGCAGCGCCGTAGTGTCCGGGCATCTTCTTTCCCTTGATGACGCGGGAAGGATCGGTGCCTGGTCCGATGGATCCGGGACGACGGTGCTTGGTGCTGCCGTGCGTGTTCGGTCCGCCGGCGAAGTTGTAGCGCTTGACTACGCCCTGGAACCCGCGGCCCTTGCTCGTGCCCGTGACCTTGACCTGGTCGCCCGGGGCGAACAGCGCGACGGTGATCGTGTCGCCGACGTTGTACGTCGGGATCTCGCGGTCCTTGCCCTGCGCGTCGTCGAGGCGGAACGAGCGCAGCACCTTGGGCGGCGCCTGCAGGTTCGCCTTCGCGGCGTGCCCGACTACGGCCTTGTTCGCGCGGCGTCCGCGGGGCGTGCGCTCACGCGGCTTCGACTCGCGCGCGAGCCGCTGCTCGCCGAAGCCGAGCTGGACGGAAGCGAATCCGGCCTTCTCCTTGTCGGTGACCTGCACTACCGGGTTCGGCGCGGCCTCCACGACGGTCACGGGCACCTGCTGCCCCTGCTCGTTGAAGATGTGCGTCATGCCGAGTTTGCGTCCGATGATTCCAATCATTTACCGCTACTCCACTTTGATTTCGACGTCCACGCCCGCGGGCAGATCCAGCTTCGTCAGCGCGTCGACCGTCTGCACCTTCGAATCGAAAATGTCGATCACACGCTTGTGCGTCTTCAGCTCGAACTGCTCACGCGACTTCTTGTCGACGTGCGGCGAGCGAAGCACCGTCCACCGTTGCGTCTTGGTGGGCAGTGGGATCGGTCCCGACACCCGCGCGCCCGTCTTCTCCGCGGTGCGTACGATGTCGGCCGCCGCGGTGTCTATCACCGCGTGATCGAAAGCTTTTAGACGAATGCGAATGCGAC
>JBKJKB010000287.1:0-5499 GCA_046597675.1 Gemmatimonadaceae bacterium | reverse complement strand
CTATCGAAGATACTGCCTCGATTCATGCGTAGGTGTCCTTGCCGACTGCAGCCGCTCGGCGGGGACCGCTTGCGACGCACGCGCATCCGAAGAAAAAAACGACATCCCCAAATGTTTGCAATCCGATGCGACAATTGCAAGGGGCGATTTCCATCCGCGCCGCTACAGGCTGTTGATGACGGTCGATTTTACCAGCATCCGTTGCGCTGCCAGATGCCCGAACACGTCGGTTCCGGCCCGCCCGAAGGTCTGGTTCAGCTCCATGCCGCTCTGAGGGTCGTACGCCCGGATCTTGATCGTTCCGTCCTCGCAGTTCTCCAGCATGACATCGATGGGATAGATCTGTCGCGGGGAGGGGAGTGGGCCGACCACCAGCTGCCCTACCGCCGTGACGTCCTCGTCCGGCGACAGATACTGAACGATGTCGAGGACGATCCGTTGCTGGTTCTCGTGGGCCGTGTAATACGTCTTCTGCGTCCGTGCCGGCAAAGGCATGTTTTTCCTGATGAGCGGATCGATGCGGATGCGTCCGGTACGTGGGTCTACGATCCGTACGCCCGTGTGATACCCGGTGACACCTCTCAGCTCAGGGGGGAGTGAGTACTCCTCGGCATGGCCGGTGAGCTGGGCGGTGTGCAATGCGGCGCCGTAGACGATCGCGCGCGTGGGCTCGTGAAATTTCACGCGCTCCGTGCGCGTGCCGAGCAGCTTGCGCATGCGCTCCGCCACGGCGGGGATCAGCGAACTGCCGCCGACGAGCAGGACGGCAGTGATGTCCTGGAGCTTCAGCCCGGCTCCGGACACGCACCGGAGCGCAACTTCTTCGGTCTCGCTCAGGGCGTCGGAGATCCTCCGCTCGAACTCCGCGCGCTCTATCCGCACTTCAGCGGACTGGGAGCCGAGCAGGACGACGCGGCGGTCATGCGTTTTGTTCGGCATGCAGAGCTCGAACTTGATCTGCTCGGAGATCCGGCGGAGCTGCAGGAGGGTCCGGGCGTTGAGCGTGGGCGTAAGGCCGGTCCTTGAAAAGCTCTCGAGAATGATCTCGCCAATCTTCTCGTCGAACTCTTTCCCGCCGAGGTTCGTCATCCCCTCTTTGGAGAGGACGTAAACTCCCCGCGCATCGAGACTGAGGACGGTAGCGTCGAAAGTGCCCCCGCCCAGATCGTACACGAGCATGATCTGGTCCTGGGAGACGTGGCTGATGCCGTAGTGCAGGGCCGCGGCCACCGGCTCCTCCAGCAGGCCGAGGACCTTCAGCTCCGCCAGGCCCGCGGAAGCCAGCACCGCCTTCCGCTGCACGTCATTGAAGTGCGCGGGGACGGTGATCACCGCGCTGCCCACACGGGACGACGTGTAGCTCTCGGCGTCGAACATGAGCTTTCTCAGCAGCAGGGCCGCCACACTTTCCGCGAACCACGCGGCGCCGCGGTCGTCGAAAAAAATCGGCTTGGCTTCGCCGAGATTTCGCTTGAAGAAGCGAATCGCCTTGAGGTCGGGATTTTCCTCGGAGACTACGTCTACGAGGTGGCCGACGAGCGCGCTGTCCTCGCTGATGTGGACGACGCTAGGGGTATGGACAAGAGTCGGATCGTTGTGGTCAGGAAGCAGCGTCACGCCGCCGCCTTCCTCGAGCCGCGCGATGAGCGAATACGTGGTGCCAAGATCGATGCCGACGTTCACGTGAGCGCTCGCTGCATCGGCTGCAGCTCTCCGGTGATGAGCTGCCGTAACGCTCCGCGAATCTCACCGGCCCCGGCCACGACCAGGTCGCGGCCGCGCCGGGCGGCGACGAGCTGCCGTTCCGCCGTATCGAGTCCCTGCAGCTGCCGCTGCAGGCGCTGCCGCTCGTCGCCGATCTCGGCGGACCGGCGCACGTGCCACTCGCGGGCGGTAGACTCGACGTGCGCAAGAATGCTCGCCTGAGTCTCCTTGGAGACCTCGGCGATCGCCGCGTTCCACGCCCGGTCGGCCTCCTGCGAGATCCGCTTGATCTCTCCGCGCAGCTGCGCCTTCGCCGCTTCGACCTGCCGCCGCCGGCCTTCGACACGCTCGCGACGGATGATCCACGGCAGCGACAGCAAGCTGACCGCCAGGAGAGCCGCCGACAGAGGTATCATCACGCTGCGGAACCTCGGCAACCCCGACAGTCCCACCGCGGAAATGAGCCCGGCCACGAGGGCCTGGTACTTCTTGGCCTGGTCGAAGTACTCATGGATTCCCGGTTTGGGGAGCTCACCCTGAAAGGCGCGGTCGAGGCGGGCGACACTGTCTATCAGCCTGGTCAGCCGCGAATCGGCGAGATACATCTGCTGAATTCCCGGCGCCGGAATTCCTGCCGCGTCGAGAATCTGCTCGACTTCGCCGGCAATGATCGAGTTCAGGTCCCGCAACGATCGCAGGTCCTCGCTGAAATGCGACCGCATGCAATCCCGCAGAGCGGTGAGCAATCTGCGTTCGTCGTCCGCGCGCAGCCGCACGGATACGCTCTTGTGGCGGTGCTCCTCCTGAAGCGACACAACCGAGTCGATGACGGCATCGGCGGCCGAACAGAGACTGCCAGTCGGCGGGGCCGTGAGGTCGTGCAGGCGGTCCCGCACTCCCCGCTCAAACTCGCCGAAGGTCCTCTGCAGCCGCGTCTGGACTTCCGCGATCACCTCGCTGGGGCCAGAAACCGGCTGCTGCAGCTTGTTCGCGCGATGCTGGGCGGCGGAGCGCTTGACCCGAAGGGCGCGCTCTTCGTTCTCCGACATCAGCAGTACGGCTTCAGCGGCAGTCTCCACACCGGACAGCGCCGAGTAGCTTCGAAGGAGCAGCGGCAGTCCATCAGCCGCGCCGTTGTTGAGGCGCGTCGCGAGATCGCCCGGCGGAAGGTTGTCCATCGGTCGCATGTCGGTTACCCACGCGATCTGCATCAGCCGTTCGCGAAAAGACTTCTTCAGCAAAGGCTCGACGCAGAACACGGCGAAAGGACGGCCCTCCAGCAACCCTTCCATCTCCGGAGTGAGCGCCTCCGCCGATTCGTCGCCGAGAGTCGCACATACCAGCACGGCGGGCCTGGGCGCTCCTGCCTTGTGCATGGGAGGCTGCGTGATCGGCACGATCCTGAAAACGGAAGTCCCGTCATCGCCGACGAGCCGCATCTCCCCTTTTTGCGCCTGCGCGATCGTAGCGGCGGCCGAAGGCTCGAAATCCGCGCCAAGCCATGGCGCGAGCCGCCGCGCGTGGGACTCCTCGAAGTCGCGTGACACTGCAAGGTCGACGTCGACTCCGATTCCCTCGCAGTACCGCATGAGATTCTGCAGGTCAGCGACGAGATCGTGGGTAGACGCGATCGATCCCATGTCGCGGATGCAGGCGAGCAGATCCGTGACCAGGCCGCGAACTTTCGACAGCGCCACGGAAGCAGAAAGCGGAGGGGTCATCTGGGAACGCGCGGCCGTGTCAAAGGCGCCGGGAGTGCGAACATGGGAAAGTGACTAGGTTGGGAGACGGGTAAGGCGTTTGGCGGCAGCCGGGCTGATCAGGAGCCTAGATTATAACTGCGTGCGCCCGGTTTCACCCCTGACAAATGCTCATGACCGATACATCGGAACGTGGGCCAGGAGCCACCGCAAGCGAAGTCGCGGATTGTCTCGCGCCCCGGAAATTGAACGCCGGTGCGACAGGCTGTACAGCGACGTACAAAAATCGGCCCTGGTGGCGAGGCCGGCAACGCCGGTCGATCCCCTCCCATGCACGCGCATTTGCCGCCGACTCGTCAGCATTACCACCGTATCACATTTCCGGTGCGTCGCGGCTAAATTGGTCGCTACCTTCTTTCATGTGCCGCCGCGCCTAACAGAAATGCCAAGCATGATCTCCCGGTTGCACCCCGCCACATGACAAAATCGGAAGCCGCCGCACTCCTCGGCGTCGATGAGACGGCACCGCAGCCGGAGATCGAGCGCCGGTACAAGGAGTTGTACAGCGAATACCAGATCCGGCTGACCAACGCTCCCACCGCTACCCTCAAGAAGCGGTACGCGGAGCAGATCCAGGAAGTCGAGGCCGCCGCGGAATGCCTTCTCGATGGCGCCCCCCACTTGCCTGGGAAGGATCTCCCGACCGATGAGCCTACGTACGACCCGAGAACTGATCGGCGGACGCACGAGCGGCTGCTGACACCTTCCATGCCGCTCGTCGCCGGCGAGCACATGGGCGATCCCCAGCGGCGACGGACGCCTCTGGCAGCCCCTGAGTTTGGACGGACGGGCTCCCACCCGGCTCTGCCGCCTCCGGTAGAGACCGAGCGTCGGGGCTTTCCAATCAAGCATGTAGGGGTTGGGATTGCGGTCGTGGTCATCGCGGTCGCTGCCTCCGTGTTCATCCCGCGCGGCAGAGGAGGCGAAGCCAATGGGGGCTCGAATGCGGATTCCGTCGCGGCAGTCGTGGCAGCTGCGACGTCTGATTCGGTCGCGATGGTGAACGAGGCTATCGCCATCGCAAACGTGGAGCTGGGTCGCGGGGCGTTCACGGATGCCACGGACGTGCTGCAAGGCGCCACACACCGCCTCGCGTGGCTCGAGCAAACAGCGCCGGCTGACACTACGGTGATTCGCCTGCGCCGGGAGGTGCAGGCTTTGCGCGACAGCATTTTCATCACCTGCGCAGTCACGCGCGCGACGCAAGCCGCTGGTCAAGCCGTGGGCGAATGTCCGAAGCCTTGAACGAGGCCGCAGCGATCACAAGCCGGTAGTACGGCCACATGGAAGTGCTCGGCTGAGAGCCGCCAGCTTTCCAGTTTCGTTTGGCCGTTTAGCGATTGTGGGCTCGTTCGCTCCGGTCAACGCTGGAACGCTTCGCCCTCGCGAAGGCCTCGGGATTACGCTCCCGCGATGCTTGCGTCAGTGCAGTCGGCGGCGGTGCAGGGGATCGATGCGTACGGCGTGACCGTCGAAGTCGACGCCGCGCAGGGCTTGCCGGTGTGGACGATCGTGGGGCTCGCGGTCGGCGGCGTGAAGGAGAGCAGGGAGCGTGTGGCTGCGGCGCTGGTCAACTCGGGGTTCGTGGTGCCGCACAAGCGGGTCACCGTCAATCTCGCGCCCGCTGACCGGCGGAAAGAAGGCACGGCGTTCGATCTGCCCATCGCCATCGGGATTCTTGTGGCTACGGGACAGCTCCCTACGGCCGCGGTGGAGAACGTCGTGATCGTGGGTGAGCTCGGGCTCGACGGATCCGTGCGGTCTGTGCGTGGGGCGCTGCCGATAGCGCGGCACGTAGCGCGGCGATCGCCTTCGTGCACGCTCGTGATTCCGCCCGCTAATGTCGCCGAGGGTGCGCGCGTGAGCAGGCTCGCCCTGGCGGCGCCCGCGACTCTCGCGCAGCTGGTGGGTGAGCTGCGCGCGGGCGAGCTCATTGCGCCCGAGCGTCCGGTGCCGTGCGTGGCGCTGGGTGAGACGTGCGATTTCACCGACGTGGTGGGACAGGAGTCGGCCAAGCGCGCGCTCGAGGTCGCAG
>JBKJKB010000247.1:0-7828 GCA_046597675.1 Gemmatimonadaceae bacterium | reverse complement strand
ATTCGCTGCAGGCGCCACTCGTGGATGCCGCCAGGCGGCTCATCCCGCCGGCACCCATGCTCTGGGCCGCCCTGGGGCGGCTTGCGATCCCGGCCGCGGCCGATACTGTGGTTCGCGTTGACGGGTCGACCGTCCGGGCCGACATTGGAGGGGCGCCCGTATGGCGCGTCGAGTTCCACGGCAACCGGCTGGCCCGGCTCGACCGAATAAATGACGGACGGGTCAGGGACTTCGTCAATAGAAGGGAGAGAGAGGTGATCTACGAATCCTTTTCGTCTCGCAGCAAGCTGATACTGAGAATCACGCGGGATGAGCCCGTCATGGCATTCGATGCGAAGATCTGGACTCTGTAGCGTCGCGCTCCTCCTCACGGCCGGCTGCGTATACGGCTTCGCCGGCGGCGGACTGCCGGCGCACGTAAGAACCATCGCGGTCATACCGTTCGAGAACGAAACGACGAGCTCCGAGATTCAGCGCGAGCTGGTGGACGCATTTCGAGCCGAGCTGCACAACCGGCTCGGCGTGCGCGAAGCGCCCGAGGCGCGCGCGAACGCGATCGTTCGCGGTACTATCCAGCGCTACGAGGTGGACATCCCCGTTGCTTACAGCGCCGACAATCGCGCGACGACTACCGCTCTCCGGATGCTGCAGCTCGTCGTCGATCTGGAGCTCGTGGACCAGGTCACCGGTGAGACGCTGTGGGAGCGGAAGGGGCTGGTGACCGACGCGAAGTACGAAGAGCGCGGCGAGCCGGCCGCGCGCAAGGAGGCGATCGCGCGTGTGGTCAACGCGCTCGTAGAAGGCGCGCAATCGCAGTGGTGAGATCCGGAAGGGAACGGCTCGTTCAACGGAATCGCCGCGGCGGCTCGGCGCTCGGCTGCCTCGTTCCTCTGCTCGTGATCGCCATCATGGGATACTTCGCGGCCCATGCGAGCGACGCGGCCATCAGGTACTACCGGTTTCGCGACGCTATGCAGCAGGAGGCGAGATTCGCGCACTGGCCCCGACGAACAGACGATAGTATCAAGGAGCGTCTGCGCGCCCTGGCCGATTCCCAGGCACTTCCCATCGAAGCGCAGCTGATCAGGGTGCGGCGTACCGAGACCCGGATTCGGATCTCGGCGGACTATTCCGAGACCGTGGACTTCCTGGTCTTCTCGAAGCGCTTCGACTTCCATCCGATGGCGGAGCGAAGCTTCTGACCGGCACACCTTTCGATCCCGCGCGCAAGATCATGAGCTGGCCGGAGGCCGCCCGCTGGCGCGAGTCGCTCGCCGGGCCGCTCGTTTTCACCAACGGCGTATTCGACCTGATCCACCCCGGACATATCGAGGTCATCGCGGCGGCGCGCCGTGAGGGCGCGGCGCTCGTAGTCGGGCTCAACGCGGATGATTCAGTGCGGCGGCTCAAGGGTCCGACGCGTCCCGTTCGAAGTGAGGCGGACCGGGCTTTCGTTTTAGCGGGCCTCGAGACTGTGGATGCGGTAGTCATATTCGAGCACGATACGCCACTCGAGCTCATCCGGCACCTGCGCCCGGCCGTGGTCGTGAAAGGCGGAGATTACCGGCGCGAAACGATCGTCGGCGCCGACGACGTGGCCTCGTGGGGCGGCCGGGTGATCGTCGTGCCTTTGAGGAAAGGGCACTCGACTACCGGCACGATCGACGCGCTGCGGCGCGCCGAGCCAGCCTGAGCAGACACGCAGAGAGTGAGCGACCGCGTTCTACTGATCGCAACGCGGAGCGAGGATAAAGTGCGCGAGATCGTTCCGCTTCTGCGGCATCTCCCGGTTCGCATCCTCGGTCTCAGTGAAGCCGGCATCCCGATAGCTCCCGCGGAAGATTCCATCGAGCGGTTCGAGACGTTCGAGGAAAACGCGGCGGCCAAGGCACGTTACTTCTTCATTGCCAGCGGCGGCATGCCGACTCTGGCGGACGACTCCGGCCTTGTCGTCGACTCGCTCGGAGGGGCGCCGGGCGTCCGCAGCAAGCGGTGGTCGGATCACCCGGAGCTGGATGGCAAGGCCCTGGACCAAGCCAACAATCGCCATCTCCTGGCAGTGCTCCAGGGAGCTGCCGATCGACGCGCCAGGTACGTCTGCGTGGCGGCATTCGCGGATGCAACCAGGACGCTGGCCTCGAGGGGCGAGACGACCGGGGAGATCACGACCAGCGCGCGAGGCAGCGCGGGCTTCGGGTATGACCCATATTTTCTGTCAGACGACCTCGGCGTTACGTTTGGCGAGGCGGATCCGGCAGAGAAGAGTCGCGTGAGCCACCGGGGCTGGGCGTTCAGAGCGCTCGCCAAGGAGCTGAGCGCCGTTTTTGGTGACTAGTCCCTAGTCACTGGTTACCAGTCACCCAGTCATATGTCCCGTAAGCTGCTCGCCCTGCATCTTCTCGCGGCCCCGCTGTTCGCGTGCTCCGCGCTGAAGCCCGCGCCCGAGCCGGTGGTAAACGTGCTCGTATACAACATCCATGCTGGAAAGGACGCCCAAGGGGTGGCGAACCTGGTGCGGGTCGCCGACATCGTGAAGGCGACCGGTGCGGACGTGGCGTTGCTGCAGGAAGTCGACATCAATACCCGGCGATCAGGCAGAGTCGATCAACCCGCGGAGCTCGCCGACCTGACGGAGATGCGTCCCGTCTTCGGAAAGACCCTCGATTACGACGGCGGAGAATACGGCATCGCCGTTCTTACGCGGTGGCCGGTGGAGCACGACACCCTCTTTCGATTGCAGGTGACGCCGCGGCAGGAGCGCGCGGGAGGATCGTACGAGCCCCGCGGCGTGCTGCACGTGCTCATCGCGACTCCGCACGGACCGTTGCACATCCTCAACACTCATCTCGATGCGTCGGGGGACGACCGTTTTCGCAGGCAGGAGGCAGCGACAGTGCTGCGATTAGCCGATCAGCTGCGGAGCAGCGGCGAGCTCGTCTTCATCGGCGGTGATTTGAACGCGAACCCGGACTCACCCGTGCTTGCGATGTTCAGCGAGGCCGGGTGGAGGGACGCGTGGGAGGGATGCGGTGTCGGCGAAGGGAAGTCGTTCCCGTACAACGCCCCCGTCAAGCGGATCGACTACCTGCTCCTCGGTACCGGCGCTGCGTGCCTGCGCGCGGAAGTCCTGGCCACGGATGCGTCGGACCACCGGCCGATCGTGTTTCAGATCAGGATGAGGCGGTGATGGCGGCCATGGGGCGCATGAACGCCGTAACCGTCGCCGCGTGCCTGGTGGCGGTCGCGTGCACCCCAGTGCGGCAATCTGGAACGCGCGCCGCCGAAGAAGCGTCCTCGGGAATGCCCGCTCCAACAATCGCGGATCCTGCCGCGCGGAAGCTCCTGGGACAATCCAGGCCCGGCGAAGGCGCCGTGCTTACCGCGGATGAACAGCGGTGGATCGACCGCACACTCCACGGCCTCACGTCGCGTGAGCGTATCGCGCAGCTGATCATGCCATGGGTCGGAGGAGGATACGCCGCGGAGGGCTCGCCCGAGTTCGAGCAGGTGCGGCGATGGGTGGAGGTGGACAAGGTTGGCGGATTGATACTTTCGATCGGCAGCCCGCTGTCGTACGCCGTGAAGCTCAATGCATTGCAGCAGCGGGCCGACGTTCCTCTCCTGGTCGCATCGGACATGGAGAACGGGCCGGGGATGCGGCTGGGCAACAGTTACGCTTTTCCGTCGCTGCTGCCTCAGGGAGGAGGCACGGTCTTCCCGCCGGTCATGGCGCTCGGTGCCGCGCGAGCGCCGGAGCTGGCGTTCGAGCTCGGCCGGGTCCTCGGGCTGGAGGCGCGCGCGGTCGGCGTGCACCTCGCGTTCGGTCCGGTGCTGGACGTGAATTCCAATCCGCTCAACCCGGTCATCAACACGCGCTCGTTCGGGGAAGACCCGGCGCTGGTGTCCCTGCTGGCCTCGGCCTACATCCGCGGCGCGCGATCGACCGGATTGATGACGACCGCGAAGCATTTCCCCGGTCACGGTGACACGCGGGACGATTCGCATATTCTGCTCCCGACGATCGACGCGAATCGGGCGCGTCTGGATTCAGTAGAGCTCGCGCCCTTCCGCGTCGCGGCCGCCGAGGGAATCGACGCGGTGATGACCGCTCACATCGCGGTCGTGGGCGTCGAAGGCAGCGACGCTCCGCCGGCTACGCTGTCGCGCAACTTCATGACGGACGTCCTCAGAACGGATCTCGGCTTTCGCGGACTGGTGGTAACCGATGCGATGACGATGGGTGGCATCGCGAGGCGGTATGGGGCGAGCGAGCCGCTGATTCTGGCGATCGAGGCGGGCGCGGATGTGCTCCTGATGCCGCGCAACGTTTCCGACGCGATTGCTGTCGTGGCCTCCGCGGTCGCGTCCGGGCGTATCACGCAGGACCGAATCGACCGTTCGGCCCGCAGGATCCTGGAGATGAAGGTGAAGGCCGGACTGCATCAGGGGCGTCTCGTGAGCGTCGATGCCATACCGCACATAGTGAATATTCCGCGGCATGCTGCCGCCGCGGCCGAGGTCGCGAAGCGGTCGGTAGTGCTTGCGCGCGACAGTACGGATGCGGTTCCGCTCCGAGCGTCGCCCCTGCGGCTGTTGTCGGTCACGTTCGCCGAAGCCGGCGATCCAATAGCCGGCCGTGTTTTCGACTCACTGCTTCGGGGGGCGGGGCACGCGGTCACCGGCGTCCGGGTGGACAATCGGACGATGCGCGCGGAGTACGACAGACTCGCCTCCACCGATTCGATCGATGTCGTGGTCATCTCCGCGTACGTCTCACCGCGCGAATACGCGGGGACGGTCGGTGCCGAGCCGAGGTTCTCGCGATTCGTGCAGGAGCTGGCCGCGCGCAGGCGCCCGGTGGTGGCTATTTCATTCGGCAGTCCGTATCTGCTGAGTTTTTTCCCAAGCGTGCACGCTTACATGCTCGCGTGGGGCGGCGCACCCGTGAGTCAGGTTGCAGCTGCTGAAGCTCTCCTGGGCCGCGCTCCGATCACCGGAAGACTGCCGATCTCGATACCCTCTCATCATCGTTTCGGAGACGGGATCATGCGTGACGCGCGCGCGACTCCCGCTTTGCAGCCGGAGTGAAATAATGACGCACGATCAGAACTCCGCCGACCGGCAACTTCCTCGTGAGCTCGTCACCATCGCTGAAATCCGCGCCGCGGCCGCGGCGCTGCGAAGCGTGGCGGTGCGAACACCGCTTCTGCGCGACGACGTGCTGTCGGATCAAACCGGCGAGCCGGTCTGGCTCAAGCCGGAAGTCCTCCAACGCAGCGGCACGTTCAAGTTCCGCGGTGCGTATACGTTTCTGAGCCGACTCGATCCGGCCGCGCGCGCGCGGGGAGTCATCGCTCCTTCGTCCGGGAATCACGCGCAGGGCGTGGCGATGGCGGCAAAGGTATTCGGCGTGCCGGCGACGGTCGTGATGCCGGAGACGGCCACCGAAGCCAAGCGCGCTGGCGCTGAGCGGCTTGGCGCGAAGGTGATCCTGCACGGCACGGCGTCGCACGAGCGTACCGAGCTCGCGCGCACGATCGCGGAGCGCGATGGTCTCACATTCGTTCATCCTTACAACGACAACGGGGTGATAGCGGGGCAGGGGACGGTCGGCACCGAGATTTACGAAGACCTGCCGAACATCGAGTCGGTGCTCGTACAGGTCGGCGGGGGAGGGCTGCTCGCGGGGATCGCCGTCGCGATCAAGGCGCTTGCGCCCGCGACGCGCGTGATCGGGATCGAGCCCGAGCGCACGCCCAAGCTTTCCCGGGCGCGGGAAGCGGGTAAGCCGGTGCGACTCGAGCATCAGCAGGGTCTGGCCGACGGGCTGCTCGTCGCCGAGATCGGCGACATTCCATTTCATCACCATCAGGCCTACGTCGATGACGTGGTGACGGTGGGTGACGCCGATATCGTTCGCGCCATGCGGCATCTGCTCGATCGCTGCAAACTGGTGGTCGAGCCGAGTGGCGCGATAACGGTGGCCGCGCTGATGACGGGCGTCGTGCGGCCGAAAGGTCCGACTGTTGCAGTCCTGAGCGGCGGGAATATCGAGTGGGAAGGGCTCAAAAAGGTGATTGGTGACTAGTGACTGGTAACTACAGCGCTTGCCGCCGTCACCTATCACCTATCACCAATTACTAATCACCCAGTAGCGGAGGCATCAATGCTCGGTGGATATCGCAGGAGCGGTATGTTGGTTTTACTCGTTGCATCGAGCGTTAGCTGCACCGCTCTGCAGACCGCGGCGGACAGAGTTGCCTCCACGACGGTTGACTTCGTCGACGCGTCGGGAGCCACTCGCGGGAGCGGGCTGCTGTGGCAGGACCCGCTCGGCGTAGTGCATGTGGATCTGCAGCTCGTGGGGCTCCCGCCTGGAACCCACGGGATTCACTTCCATGCGGTGAGGCGGTGCGACGGAGATTTTGCGTCGGCTGGCGGGCATTACAACCCGATGAACCGCAAGCACGGCCTGAGCGCTCCCGATGGCCCGCATGCCGGCGATTCCCCCAATTTTTCCGCCGGTGGCGATGGCCGGGCACGGGTCCAGTTCACAACCGATCGGGTGACGTTGACTGCGGGGCCGACGACGCTGGCTGATTCCGATGGCAGCTCGATGATCGTGCATGCGTCGGCTGACGATCAGATGACCGACCCTTCGGGGAACAGCGGAGCACGAATCGCCTGCGGGGTCGTTCGCACTCCGTAAGAGAACTGCAACTTAGAACTGCCAAGCTGATAGCTTCCAGCGAAAACGCTGCCAGCTACGAGCCGAACAAAAAAGGCCGCGCTTCGTCAGCGCGGCCTTTTCGTTGGTGCCGTGCTGGAGGATTCCTACCTTTGACAGGCACCCAGCGCGCGCTGCTCGTGCGCGGGCATGTAGATGGCGACCGCGCGACCCTTCCGGTCGGCATCACCGGTTCCCAGTGCCGCGCCGATGATCTGCACGGTGGTGGCCGACGTCACCAGCGGATCGGCAACCATCCCGTTCGCACCGATGCTTGCGGCCCGTTGCTTCATCCGGAGCACCATCGCGCTGTCCGCGGTCCACACCGAGTTGCCCTCAGCGGTAATGAGCGCGATCTCGTAGTAGTTGCTCGGCACCTGCGCGAAGCTTTCGTACACCGTCACGGCCGCCGCGCACGTAGCCGGAAACTTGTACTGTGGCGCAGTATTCCTGACCTTGATGCCGCCGCAGGCGGCGGTAGCGACGACAGTGGCGGCGATTGCGGCGATTGCGGCGATCCTGATGCTTGGTCGAATCGACATGGGTTGGGTTCCTTGTTCGGGTTCGCTGATCGACCAAATACCTTGCAAGCGCGAGGCCGCCACTGCGGAAAGAGGCCCTCGGAAACGAGAGCCCGACTGTAAAAGGCGGGTCAGAGCGCTTAACTTCTCAGGCTGTCACGGGGCGTAGCGTAGCCCGGTATCGCGCCTGCTTTGGGAGCAGGAGGTCCCCGGTTCAAATCCGGGCGCCCCGATGAATTCAACTAGCGGCCCGGCATGCTCTTACGGTGTCGGGCCGTTTTTTCGTACAGCACCCACGGGCGACATTCATTGCATGCAACGCCATGGGCACGCCTTGCATCGGTGCCAGCGACAGGGCTGATTCTATTTCGCGGGGGCGACTGGAGGCGCGGCCGAGCGCTGCAAGCGGCGCTGGATCTTGGCGAGGATCATTTCGATCGCCACCGCATTGTGGCCCCCGCGCGGCACGATCACGTGGGCGTATCGCTTGCTCGGCTCGACGAACTGCAGGTGCATGGGCTGGACGGTCGAGAGGTACTGCTCGAGGACATCGTCCAGCGGTCGCCCTCTGGTTCGCGTG
>JBKJKB010000203.1:0-4862 GCA_046597675.1 Gemmatimonadaceae bacterium | reverse complement strand
GCGGAAACGGGAGTCTTGCCGGTCCCGCGTGGATCGCGCGGCAGCTTGCCGAGCGCGGAGCCGCGCCCGCGGTAGTGCTGCGCGGATATGGGGATGACGAGCCGCTGGTGCACGCTGTGTTGAATCCGTCGATCCCCGTAGTGGTTTCACCCGACAGGGCGCGGGGGGTGGCCGACGCGGCCGCGCGCGGCGCTGACGTGGCTGTGCTGGACGACGCATTCCAGCACCGCCGCGTGGCGCGCGCAGCCGACATAGTGCTGGTCGCCGCGGATGGCTGGAGCATCCCGCGACGGCTGCTGCCGGCCGGCCCGTGGCGCGAGTCCCTGGAATCACTGCGTCGCGCGGATCTCGCCGTGATCACGAGCAAGGCTGCCACCGGGACGGAGATAGCGGCCGCACGGATGGCGATAACGCACGCGGCACCCGACACTCCGATCGCCGGAATAACGCTCGAGGTCGGCGAGCTGTTCAGGTTCGGCGATCCTGGCGCGCGACTGCCGCTGGGCGGATTGTCGGGCGCGAGCGTGCTCGCGATCGCCGCCGTGGGGAATCCGGACGCGTTCTTCGCGCAGCTGCGGCGCGCGGGGGCATCGGTCTCCGCTCGTGGCTTTCCGGATCACCACCGCTTTACCAGGGAAGAAGTACAGCAGCTGGCCCGGCTCGCGCCGCGGGGAGGGACGGCCGTATGCACCCTCAAAGACGCAGTCAAGCTGGCACCGCTGTGGCCTGCCGACGCTCCTGCCTTATGGTATGTTTCACAGCCCGTTCGGGTGGGGTGGGGAGCCGAGCTTTTTGACCGGCTGATGGATGCGTTGCTGGCTCACCGCGCCCGATGACACTCACTTACAAGGAACAACCGACGTCCGCGCCCCGCGCGGAATTGTCTTCCTGAAAATGGCCACCTTCGAAGACCACCGCCTCACCCCCGCGCACGGCATACTCGGCCGGGACAAGGATCGTTTTCTCGCAGAAAAGAATCCTTTCGAAGCGATGATGTCGCGCTTCGACCGAGCGGCAGAGCTGCTCGACCTCGACGCAGGACTGGTGAAAGTGCTGCGCCAGCCCGAGAAGCAGATCATCGTCGCCGTCCCCGTCCTGAAGGATGACGGGAGCGTGGACGTCTACACGGGCTACCGCGTGCTGTACAACACGTCGCGCGGTCCCGCCAAGGGCGGCATCCGGTTCGACACCGCAGTCACGCTCGAGGAAGTGACTGCGCTCGCGGCGTGGATGACGTGGAAGTGCGCGGTCGTGGACATCCCGTTCGGAGGCTCCAAGGGCGGCGTCAACTGCGATCCCGAGAAGATGAGCATTGGCGAGCTCGAGCGGATGACGCGCCGCTACACTGCGGCGATCATCAACACCCTCGGTCCGGATTCCGACGTGCCCGCGCCCGACGTGAACACCAACGAGCGCGTGATGGCGTGGCTGATGGACACGTACTCGATGCACGTCGGCCACACGGTGACCGCGGTCGTCACGGGCAAGCCCATAGTGATGGGCGGCTCGCTTGGCAGACGCGAAGCAACCGGTCGCGGCTGCATGATCGTGACCAAGGAAGCGCTCAACTATCTGGGCCTTGCGGTGCGCAACGCGACGGTGGCTGTGCAGGGGTTCGGCAATGTCGGCTCCGTGGCGGCCGATCTGCTGTCGCATGAGGGGTGCAGGATCGTGGCGATCGGCGACCGGCACGTGTCGCTGCACAACGCGACCGGCATCGACGTGCAGGCGGCGATAGACCATACGCGCAAGCACGGCTCGCTGAAGACGTTCGAGGGCGGCGACAGGATGACGCCCGAGGAGCTGCTGACGCTGGACGTCGACGTGCTGCTCCCGGCGGCACTGGAGAACGTCATCACCACGAAGAACGCATCGCAAATCCGCGCCAAGATCATCTGTGAGGGCGCCAACGGACCGACCACGGCGCCCGCGGACGCGATCCTGGACGAGAAGGGCGTGTTCGTCATCCCGGACATTCTTGCGAACGCCGGCGGCGTGACGGTGTCGTACTTCGAGTGGGTACAGAATCGCGGCGGCTATTTCTGGACCGAGGATCTCGTGAACGACCGGCTGCGCGCCATCATGTGCCGCAGCTTCACCAACGTCCTCGACATCTCGCGCAAGCACAAGGTGAATATGCGCACGGCCGCGTACATGCTGTCGGTCGAGCGCGTATCGACCGTGCACAAGCTGCGCGGCATCTACGCCTGACGCCCGTCGATGCGCGTGATCGTCGCGGTGGTGGGGAAGCCCAAAGATTCTTCCCTGGCCGGCGCGATCGCTGAGTACGAGACCCGCGCGGCGCGGTACTGGCCGCTCGAGATCGCAGAGGTGCGTGAGGAATCCGGCCGGGGCGCCTCACCGGAGATGGTGAAGAAGCGCGAAGGCGAGCGCCTGCGCGAGCGAATCGGCGAACCCGCGCGCGCGGTGGTGTGCGATCCGGGAGGACGCTCTTTCGACTCACAGCAGTTTTCGTCCTGGATGCAGGCCGAGCGCGAGTCGGGACGCGACTTCGCTTTCGTCATCGGCGGGGCGCACGGCCTGTCTGATGAGCTGCGCGATGGCGCTCGCATGAGACTATCACTCGCCCCATGGACGTTGCCTCACGAGCTCGCTCGTCTAGTCCTTGCCGAGCAGCTCTACCGCGCCGGCTCCATCGTCCGCGGCGAACCTTACCACAAATGAACCCGGCTCCGGGAATGCCAACAGCCAGCAGCCAACAACCAACAGCGCCACTATGACCGAATGGTTCGAGCGCTGGTTCGGCGAAGAGTACCTCGCTCTGTATCCTCACCGCGACGAGCGTGAAGCCGCATCAGCGTTGGGACTCGTCGAGTCCAACCTCGGTGGCCTCAGGGTGGCGCGCGCGCTCGATCTGGCGTGCGGCGCCGGCCGCCATTCGCGCCTGCTGCGCGAGCGGTGGTGGACGGCCGGGTTCGACCTCTCGGCGGCTCTGCTGGCGCGCGCGCAGGCCGCGGATCCCGGGGGCCTCTACGTGCGAGGCGACATGCGCGCGCTGCCGTTCGTGGACCAGGGCTTCGATCTGGTGGTGAATCTGTTCACGAGCTTCGGCTACTTCGACAACGACGCGCAGCATCTCCGGGTGCTCGCGGAGGTTGCGCGCGTGACGCGGCCGGGCGGGAAGTTCGTGCTCGACTTTCTCAATTCCGAGCATGTGCGCAAAACTCTGGTGCCGAAGGAGTCCAGCAACATCGGCGGCCGGTCGGTCGACGTGCGTCGTGAGATATCGTCGGACGACAGGTTCGTGGTGAAGACGATCGCGTCTGGTGGCGAGGCCGGTACCGCGGAGCAGACGTTCGTGGAGCGCGTGCGGCTGTTCGATCGGTTGGACCTGGAGACGATGCTGGAGGAGAGCGGCTTCGGCGTGGAGCAGGTGCTCGGCGATTACGCCGGTAGCGCGCACTCCGAGAGCTCTCCCCGCACAATCGTATTCGCGATACGGGAATGAAGCTCGAGCTCCGCTCGCGGCCGCTGAGCGCGTCGCCACTGGTCGCGCTCGCGGGGGATCGCGCGGCTTCGGCAGGGTGGTACGAGCCGCGGCCTGACGGCGAAGGCTGGAAGCGGCGGGTGACGGAGACGGCCGCCGAGTTCAAGGGTGGCGCCTGGCTGCGCGCGCTGGGGCCCGCGCTCGGCGCGAAAGGCGCGGCCGTGGAGCGGTTGCAGCGGGTGGCCGATTCCGGCGGCGTGGTAGTTACCACGGGGCAGCAGCCCGGACTGTTCGGCGGGCCGTTATACACCTGGTTCAAGGCGATGTCCGCGCTCGCGCTCGCCGACGAGCTGGAAAAGCGAACCGGAGTTTCAGCTGCGCCCGTCTTCTGGGCCGCGACCGACGACTCGGATTTTGCGGAAGCGAGTGAGACGACAGTGGCCGTTCCCGGGGGCTCGGAAGACATCCGCATCCCGGCTCCGTCCGCCGACGGTAACCTGCCGATGTCCGCCGTTCCACTCCCCGACGTCAGCGCGCAGCTCGACGCCCTCACGCGCGCGTGCGGTTCTGCGCCGAACGGAGCGGCGCTCGATGCCGTACGAGCGGCTTATGCCGATGAGACAACGGTCGGCCGCGCATACGTGAAGCTGTTGAGAGCGCTGCTCGAGCCGCTCGGCGTGGCAGTGCTGGACGCCTCACATCCCGCAGTACGAACGGCGGGCCTCCCGTTGCTCAGGAACGCGCTCGCGCACGGTCGCGAGCTGGAGGATGCGTTGAAGCAGCGCTCCAGGGCGCTGAAGGAAGCGGGTCACCGCGCCCAGGTGACGCACGTGGCCGGGCGCACACTGGTGTTCAACAATGGCGATGACGGGCGCCAGCGCGTGAGGGTGCGGGAAGCCGATGCGCTGATGAAGGCCGATTCGTCCGATCTCTCGCCCAACGTCCTGCTCCGGCCGGTGATGGAGCGAGCGATTCTTCCGACCGTCGCGTACGTGGGGGGGGGCGCGGAGATCGCTTACTTCGCGCAGGTGAGCGCGGTTGCCGATGGACTCGGCGCGAAGCGCCCGCTGATCGTGCCGCGCTGGTCAGGCGTGATCGTAGAGCCGCACGTGCGAAAGGTGCTCGACAAGATCGGTGCGGACGTGGATGACTTCGCCGATCCGCACTCCGTCGAGACGCGCGTGGCCCGCGAACAGCTACCCTCCGCGATCGTGAAGGCATTGAAGCGAGCCCGAGCCCGCGTGGAGTCAGCGCTCACGGACCTGGAACAGGCGGATCGTTCGCTGGACGTGCTTCCGCCAGCTGTCGTCGAGGGAGCGAAGCGCCAGCTGCTCCACAAGCTCGATCGCCTGGAGCGGCGTTACATCGCGGCCACGAAGCGAAAGGGAAGCGAGCTTCTCACCGAAGTCGGAAC
>JBKJKB010000140.1:0-7783 GCA_046597675.1 Gemmatimonadaceae bacterium | reverse complement strand
GCCGGACTTTGCGCAGCGCGTTCAGCGTGCGGTTGACGGCGATCCGATGGGCCCACGTTCCGAACTGGGCTTCACCGCGATAGCCCGGCAGCGCGCGAAAGATCTGGATCCAGACTTCCTGCGCGATATCGGCGGCAAGCTCCGCGTCCCCGCACAATCGACGTACAACCGCGTCGATATGCGGGGAGTGCTGGCTCCACAGGGAGCGCAGCGCATCCTCGTCGCCATCACGAGCCCGTTTCAAAATCAGCTGGTCAGCGGTCATCGAGTGCTGTACTATGTGACACCCTTGGCGCCGGGACGGTTTCCCCGGAACCCCGGGGAGCCCTGAAGGTAGATAATAGGGCACTACAGGTCGTTAGCTGCGCCTATCGCAGCTAGCACGCAGCGCGCACCACGCAGCATTCTTCTGGAGTTGCCTTGCTCAGGATCGTCGTAACAGTACTCGGGCTCTCAGGCGCGAGCGACGGATTGCCGTCCAAGAAGCCGTCGGCCGTCGGAATGTCGGCCGTGCGGCTCGAATCCGTCGAGCGGATAGTCACGCGCGGAATCGACGCTGGAGGCTACCCGGGCGCCGCGGTCGTGGTAGGACGCAACGGCGCGGTCGTGCTCCAGCGTGGGTTCGGCCGCCTGAGCTGGAACGCGGAGAGTAACTCTGTGAGCCCCGACACCAGCATCTACGACGTCGCGTCACTCACGAAGGTCGTCGGAACGACAGCGGCAGTCATGGCGCTATACGACGATGGAAAGATCAAGCTCGACGCGCCCGTTACGCGCTACCTGCCGCAGTTCACCGGCGGGCTCAACGACATGGTCACGGTCGGCGATCTGCTCACGCACCGGTCCGGACTTCCTGCTGCGCGCGACCTCTGGCGGGCCGCCGCAACTCCGGACGCAGCACGAGCTATGGTGCTATCTACCCGAGTGAAGGACATTCCCGGAAGGAAATACGAATATTCCGACCTCGGCGCGGACGTGCTTGGGTTCATCGTCGAGGCAGTGTCGCAACAGCCGCTCGACGTGTTCCTGCACAATCGGATCTACGGACCGCTGCGAATGCACAACACCTTTTTCCACCCGGCCGATTCGCTCCGCTACCGCGTAGCGCCGACCGAGCTGATCTCGCCGCGCGGCTATCCGATCCACGGCCAGGTTCACGACGAGAACGCGTACGCGCTGGGCGGGGTCGCCGGACACGCCGGCCTCTTCAGCACTGCGGCCGATCTTGCCGTGTTCGCGCAGATGATGCTCGACGGCGGCGCTTACGATGGAGTTCGGATATTCGCGGACACGACGGTCGCACTCTTCACGCGTCGCACGGCCGGTAACCGCGCCCTCGGCTGGAACACCGCCGACGGCGATTACGGCTCGGGCAGATACCTCACCCCGCGCGCATACGGGCATACCGGATTCACCGGCACGTCGATGTGGATCGACCCCGACCGCAATATGTTCGTGATTCTGCTCACCAACCGCGTGCACGCCGCAAAGGCGCGCCACCCGGGAAGGGTGATATCCGACGTGCGGGCCGACCTCTCGGACGCGGCGGTTTTCGCGGTGATCGACGGGCCACGCGGCGCAATGAAGATGCCCACCGCTTTCCGCGCGGACCGACGCATCGGCTGGAACACGGATCCCGCGAAGGTGAGAGCGGCGGCCGCTGCTGCAGCGCGGAAGAGCGTTGCAGCGAGGCGCGCGAGAACGCGCGCGGCCGCGGCGAAGAAGCGTGCGCCGGCCGCCAGCACACGGACAAGACGCTCGGGTACTCGCAAATGAGCGAAGAGCCCGCCTCAACGGAGAGCGCCACGAAGGATGCGGGAAGCGGCGCGGTAGTCAGCGAGGAGCAGGTGAAGCTCGCGCTTCGGCGCGTGAAGGACCCGGATCTTCACCTCAACATCGTGGATCTCGGGCTGCTTTACGGAATCCGGGTCGATGGCTCCACGGTCAACATCGACATGACGCTGACGTCCCCCGCCTGCCCGTCCGGTCCGGAAATCGTCGGGAGCGTCGAGCGGGAAGTGAGTGCGATCGACGGCGTCGAAACCGTGAAGACCAACATCGTGTGGACGCCCTTCTGGACCCCGGACAGAATCGAGCCGCGGGTACGCGCTTATCTAGGGCTGTAGCGCTCGCAGAAAATCGGGGCCGAGCTCCTTCGCCTGCCACTTTCTCAGCTCGGCAACCTCCGCGAGCTCTTCCATGTTCGCGGGATTCCTCCTCGCCACCGCCTCGATCCGCTCACGCGAGCACAGCACCCCGGGATCGAGCTGCAGTCGCTTCGCAGCGACGTCACGGGCTCCCTTGAGGAGCGTCGCGCGCCGGTCGAAATCAGGATCCTTCTGCCAGCGCAGCGACTTCGGATAGCGAGGAAGATTGTCCTCGGATACAGCCATCCCCCTCGCCACCGCGTCGAGCATCTCCTGCGACGCGCGCTGCGCCAGCGAGCGCGGCATTCCCTTGATTCCGAGCAGCTGGTCTTCCCGCGTGGGCGCGGTCCGCGCAAGCTCGAGCAGCACTTCATTAGCCATGACGCGAAAAACGGCCCGGTCCAGCTCCGCGGCCTTGGCGTCGCGCCACTGCGCGAGCTCGCCGAGCAGCGCCAGCTCGCGCCGCGTCAGATCACGTGCTCCCTTTATTCTCATGAATGCCAGTGACTCGTCCTCGGCGGCCCACCTCGTACCTTCCAGCAGCTCGAACTCCTCGCGCGCCCAGTCAATTCTCCCGAGTAGCTTGAGCTCCGTCGCGATGAGATCGCGAAGCTGGAGCAGGTACCGAGTGTCCTCCTGCGCATAGTCGAGCATGTCCTGCGGGAGCGGTCGCATGGACCAGTCGGCCCGCTGATGCTTCTTCTCGAGCCGAATGCCGAGAAATTTCTCGAGCAGCGCACCCAGCCCGAACGCGGGAATTCCCAGCAGCTGCGCGGCGATGCGCGTGTCGAAGATGTTGGTGGGATGCCAGCCGTAATCCTGATGCAGCAGGCGCAGGTCGTAGTCGGCATCGTGCAGAACCACTTCAACCGACCGGTCCGCGAGCATCGCGCCGAGCGCGGGGAGGTCTCCCACTGTGAGCGGATCGATGACCGCCGTCACGTCGCCCGTCGAGATCTGGATCAGGTAAATCCTGTCGACGAACCTGTGAAAGCTCGCCCCCTCGGTATCGATCGCTATCCGGTCGACACGTCCAACGGAGGCCATGAGCCGCTCGGCGCCGGCTGCCGAGTCCACGTAAAGCGCGTCGTGGCGGGCGTTCTGCTGGGCCGCGGAAGCTGTTGTCGGGTTGATTGGCGCTGTCATTTAGGTGAGAGAGCAATCTAGTGACCGCACGGGATGGTCCGGGTCGTGCACGATGTGTTCGGCGTCGCCGCGCTCGCGTGCGCACGCGAGGGCGACGGCCCCACCCTCTTCTGGTTGACATTCGATGGGCGATGTCTCGACGCTCCATAACGGACTCACTGTAGCGTACGACGAGGTTGGCTCGGGGAAGCCGTTCGTCCTGCTGCATGGCTTTCCCCATAACCGGTCGCTGTGGGCTCCCCAGACCAGCGCGCTAGTAGAGCACGGGCGGTGCATCGCGCCCGATCTGCGCGGCTTCGGCGAGTCGGGACGGGAAGGGCCCTATTCGATGGCGCAGTACGCGGAAGACGTCGTCGCGCTGCTCGAGAATCTCGGGATCGAGAAGGCGGTCGTGGGTGGCTTGTCCATGGGCGGCTACGTTGCCTTCGCTCTATGGCGCGCGAGACCGGATCTCGTCCGAGCGCTCGTGCTCGCCGACACGCGGCCGGGCGCGGACTCCCCCGAAACGCGGCGCAAGCGACTCGAACTGATGGCTCTGGCGCGGGAAGGAGGGTCGGGAGCGGTGGCCAACGCGCAGATCGGAGGAATGGTCGGCACCACTACGCGCGCGCAAAACCCCGCGCTCGTGGACGGCCTGCATCAGATGCTGGCCGCCGCCCCCGTCGAGGGGATCATCGGCGCGCTGCAGGCGATGATCGACCGGCCCGATTCCACGGATCTGCTACCGATGATCGATGTGCCGACACTTATCATCGTCGGCGAAGAAGACGCGCTCACTCCCGTGAAGGAATCGCGCGCGATGCATGCCGCGATACCCGCAAGCAGGCTGGAGGTGATACCGGGGGCCGGGCACTGCAGCAATCTCGAGAGGCCGGCCGCGTTCAATCACGTGCTCGGCGAATTCCTCAGCGCGCTGAACTACGCGTGAGCGGGAGCCGCCAAATCAGCTACGCTGGGGACGTCCGGGCGGGTTGTCGCTCTTGAAGACGTCGCGGTTGATCTGGATGAACTGCGTCATGTTCGCCGGCACGTCTTCTTCCGGAAAGATCGCGGTGACTGGACATTCGGGCTCGCAGGCGCCGCAATCGATGCACTCATCCGGGTGGATGAAAAGCTGCTCCGGACCTTCGTAGATGCAGTCGACCGGACAGACGTCGACGCACGCTCTGTCCTTGGTGTCCTTGCAGGCTTCGGTTATTACGTAGGGCATTCGTGGTTTGACGCGTGGAGACTGGCGTGAGACGAATAATAGACGACGCGCCGATCCCGCTCAACGCTCGCGAGCAGTCGAGCCCGAATAATCACTCGTGCAGCTCGGGGTTGAACCTGTAAATCGTCACCGTGCGGCCGATCACCTGCACGACTTCCGAGCGCGTGCGCTTGGACAGAACCTCGGCGGCTTCCTTCGCCTTGAGGTCCGACCCTTTTCCGATCTTCACTTTCACCAGCTCCCGCGTGCGAAGCACATCCTGCAACGATGCTACCAGCGCGTCGTTGATCCCCTGTCCTCCGATGTGAACCGCGGGGTCCAGGTGGTGCGCCTCGGCGCGCAGCGTCGCCCGGTCTTTTCCCTTCATGTTACTGAGCTCCGGCAGAAACTGTCGTATGATAACCGCACGGCCACCCCCGACCGAGTGCTCTTCATAGAGCGCGCTCCTGGCCCGTGATCTGGAAATGTGCGCGAATGTCCACCGGCGCGCCGTTCCACCAGTCGCGGCGGCCCGTGTCGACTCGCAGCGCCTGGAAGTGCAGGTGGGGGAAGCTGCGGGGGGCATTGCCGCTCGTCCCCACAAAACCGACTATCTGGCCCTGCCTGATCTCGACGCCCTCCGACATGCGATCGTGATACCGGTCGAGGTGGGCGTAGTAGTACACGAACCTTCGCTGGGAGTCGACGAGATACAGCGTTGTCCCACCCAGCGTGTTCTGCCGCATGCTGAGGATCGTTCCGTCCACCGCGGCCAGTGCCGGTGTGCCACGCCGCGCGGGTATGTCGAGCGCCCGGTGCGTGCGACCACCCGACCGTGCCGAGTTGAACGAGTCGCGCAGCGCCGCCGGCGCGACGCCCACGACCGGCACCATTAGCGGATTCGCGTCGAAATATTCCGCGTCAGTCCGTGCGTTCGCGGCCGCCGTGGCCGCCGCGGCCGGCGTCATCACCGGCACCGGTGCCAATTCCGGATCGCGCACATCCACAGCCACCGGCAGGGGTCCCCGCGGAGTGAGCGGCGTGAGCGGCGTGAGCGGCGTGAGCGGCGTGAGCGACGGCCCGCACGCCGCGAGCGCGAGGATACACGCCGCGGTCGGCGCGAACCAAAGAGAATGTCTGGAGGTCAGGGCTTGCTGTGCCGTCCGAGGCACCGTCTTAGCGTAGCGTAGGTGCCGAGGACGGCACAGCAAGCCCTGGCCGCGCGCGGCAAGTCAGCCTAGTCACACCTCCGCGGTCACCAACGGCTCATCGCGCTCGCGCGCGAGCTCGGCGAGCCCTTCCTCGATAGTCTTGGAGTGATGCATCGAGCAGAACTTCGGCCCGCACATCGCGCAGAACTCCGCGCTCTTGAAGTACTCCGCCGGAAGCGCCTCGTCGTGATACTCGCGCGCGCGCTCGGGATCGAGGCTCAGCCGGAACTGCTCGTTCCAGTCGAACGCGTACCGCGCGCGTGACAGCGCGTCGTCCCGGTCGCGTGCGCCCTTGCGCCCGCGCGCCACGTCCGCGGAGTGCGCCGCGATCTTGTAAGCGATCACTCCCTGGCGAACGTCCTCGGCGTTCGGAAGTCCGAGGTGCTCCTTCGGAGTGACGTAGCACAGCATGTCGGCACCGAACCACCCGATCATGGCCGCCCCGATCGCGCTCGTGATGTGGTCGTACCCCGGCGCGATGTCGGTGACCAGCGGGCCCAGTGTGTAGAACGGTGCCTCGTGGCAGATCTCCTTCTGCTTGCGCACGTTCATCTCGATCTGGTCCATCGGGATGTGGCCCGGACCTTCGACCATCACCTGTACGTCGCGCTCCCATGCGCGGCGGGTCAGCTCGCCCAGCGTCTCGAGCTCGGCGAACTGCGCGCGGTCGCTGGCGTCCGCTATCGATCCCGGCCGCAGCGAATCGCCTAATGAGATCGTCACGTCGTACTGACGGAGGATGTCGAGGATGTCGTCGTACCGCTCGTACAGCGGGTTCTGCTTGCGGTGCGCCATCATCCACACGGCATGCAGCGATCCGCCGCGACTCACGATCCCGGTGACTCGACCGTGCACGAGCGCGAGGTGCTCGAGCAGGATCCCGGCGTGAATCGTCATGTAATCCACGCCCTGCCGGGCCTGATGCTCGATCATCTCGAGCAGGTCTTCCGCAGTGAGCTCCTCGAGCTCCTTGTCCTGCTGCACCGCCTGGTAGATAGGCACAGTCCCGATCGGGACCGGCGACGCGGCGATGATCGCCTGCCGGATTGCGTCGATGTTTCCGCCCGTCGACAGATCCATCACCGTATCGGCGCCGTATTTGATCGCCATCCGGAGCTTTTCCAGCTCGCCGTCGACGTCGGAGCTCACCGCCGAGTTTCCGATGTTGGCGTTGATCTTCACGCCGGAAACCTTGCCGATGCACATCGGCTCCAGCGCGCCCGCGAGGTGGTGAATGTTGGCTGGAATGATCAGCCGGCCGCGCGCGACTTCAGATCTGACCAGCTCCGCGTCCAGATCTTCGCGCTCCGCGACGAATCGCATCGGATCGGTGATCTCGCCCTGACGCGCATAGTACATCTGGGTCCGGGCAGCGCCGGTCCCGTTCGTTCCTGCAATCATGTTGACTCCCTACGCCGGTACTAGCCGGATCAGGTTGTGAGGGACTCTCTCAGCCGCCCGCGGAAATGCGGCCGGCACCCCTGTCTATGCTGGAAACTTAAGCGAAAATACCGGCCGCTACCGCGGCCGCCGCGTCATCCCGCTTCGGGCGCCTCCGCGAGCAACTCCCGAACCTTCTCCGCGAGCACGTCACCGGTAAAAGGCTTCTGCAGAAAGGCGCCGATCTCGTCATTGAGCGCGCTCTGCATCGTGAGTTCGTCGCTGTATCCCGATATGAGCAGGACCCGGAGCGTAGGCCAGCGATTCCTCAGACGCTCGACGAGCGCAGGTCCCCTCATGTCGGGCATCACGACATCGCTGATCAGCAGCGCCGGGGGCCTCGCGAGCCCTTCGGCGACTTGGAGGGCTTCGACTCCGCAGGCGGCCGTTTTCACGACGTAGCCGCGCCCGGTGAGAAGGCGCGCTACCACCGAGCGAACCGCCGGCTCGTCCTCGACGAAAAGGATCACGTTCTCGTCCGGCGTTCGGGCGACGCCGCGAGCCGGAGTCTGCTTGCTCAGGAGGCTCGCGGCGCCTCCGATGATGAGCGGGAAATACACGCGAAACGTCGAGCCGGCGCCAACGGCGCTCTCCACCTTGATCGCGCCGCCGCTCTGGTGCGCTATGCCATATGCGGTGGACAAGCCCAG
>JBKJKB010000003.1:0-7392 GCA_046597675.1 Gemmatimonadaceae bacterium | reverse complement strand
CGCTTGAATGGGCCGAGGGCCTTTTTGCGCGTCTTGTAGAAGAACTGCTCGTCGGAGTCGGACGCCTTGCGCTCATCCTTCGCGCTCGTCGAAACCCACGTGTAGATCTCCTGCCGCAGCTCCCGCGGAAGCCGGTCGTACAGCATGTTCTGGAAATTCGTCGCGAGATGAATCTCCGCCGTCTCGGTCTTCGGGAAATTGTTGAACGCGCCGTCGGGCAGCGTCGAGGCGCCGTGCTGTACCGCGCCCGAGAGCCCGTATTCCTCGCGCGCGACCTTGGACAGCCGCGCGAGCGTGTCGAGATCGATCTTCACGTCCGCGATCGAGCCGTCCGCCAGCACGACGCCGCCGTGCGTCGTTCCCGACTGCACGCTGATCTTGGACAGCCCTTCTTCGCCTGGCACGCGCTCGCTTAGAAGACGGTTGAAGCCGTCCATGAACGCGCGCAGCTCCGGCTCCGTGCTGTTCTCCGTCCCCACTTCGCCGATCTCTCCGCCGACGGAGATCGTCACTCCCTCGGGCTCCATCTCGCGCACGTAGCGCGTGAGCTCGACGGCCTGCTCGTAGTTGACGCGCTGCTGCGCGTCGAGGTCCGGCTTGGAGAGATCCACGAGCGTGGACGTGTCCACGTCGATGTTGTAGAACCCGGCGTCCACGGCCTCGGCGATGAGTTGCTTGACGGCGGCCACTTCCGTGACCGGATCGACGGCAAACTTCTTGGCGTTCACCTGGAAGTGATCGCCCTGGATGAAAACCGGGCCACGAAATCCTTCCCTCAGCGCGGCGGCGAGTATCACCGCCACGTATTCCGCAGGGCGCTGCTCCGTGTACGCGATCTCCGACCGCGCTATCTCGCAGATGAATGCGCCGGCGTCGAGCTTGATGGCCGTGCGAAAGATCGCCCGCGCGGTGTCGTACACCATCCCGCGCACGTTCATTGCCGGGACAGTGAATCCAGAGACTTCTCCGCGGCCGCGCGCGATGTACAGCTCGTGGATCGACGAGCAGCGCACACCGAGCTGCTGCCCGGTCTCCCAGATCAGCCAGCGCGCGTCGTCCTTTGCCTGCCCTTCGCCGAATACCGCGGCGCGCGCGAGCTGGTCGAAGCGCTCGGAGGCGATCGCCTTTTCATCGCGAATGACGACGGTGCCGTTCGCGATCTCTATCGCACCGCCAAGGATCCCGGGTTGTGTCACACTTTGAGTCATTAAAAGTCGCTGTTAAACCTGCCACCTCTGGTCCGGCCGGGGGAGCGTTTCCCATTCCTTGGCCGCCGCCTCCGAGCCCGGACGGCCCAGCATAGCGTAAGCAAACTGCTTGCCCAACTCCACACCGGGCTGGTCGAACGCGTCGACGCCGTAGAGCTGACCCCCGTACGCGGTCGCCAGCTCCAGGAGCATCATCAGGCTTCCCAGATGCCACGCATCCACCCGCTCCAGCTCGATCGTGAGATTGGGCCTCCCGCGCCTGGCCAGCGCGCCCGCGGTTGCGCGCAGCTCCACGTTCATCAGCTCGCCCAGCGAGTGTCCCGCAAGGTACGCCACGCCGGTCACGTCCGGAAACTCGCCGGACATCTCGAGATCCACGCCGCGCTCCTTTACGCTCACGAAAGTTACCGTCTTGTTTTCAGGTCCCTCCATGAACAATTGCACCTGGCTGTGCTGATCCGTCGCGCCGAGCGCCGCGAGCGGCGTCTGGCCCACGAACGCGCCATCGCGCCGCACCTTGCCCAGGCTCTCCGCCCATAGCTGAACGAACCAGTCCGCCAGATCGCGGAGCTGATCGGAGTAAGGCATGAAGACGTTGATGGTCTTCCCGTGCGCGCTGTCGCTCAGCCACTGCAGCACGGCGTAAACTCCCGCGGGATTCCGGTTCAACTCCGCGGTCTCGCAGCGTTGGGCCATGTCGGCCGCTCCGTCGAGGAGCGCGCGCACGTCTATCCCCGCGAGCGCCGCCGGCAGAATCCCCACGGGCGTCATGACGCTGAACCGTCCGCCGATGTTGGGCGGGATATCGAGCGCGCGGACGCCGAGGCTCCGGGCCAGCGGACGGAGCGCGCCCTGCTTGGGGTCGGTAACGAATGCAAAGTTGCCCGCCGGCGCCAGACCGGCGGCGGTATACCGGGCGTGCACGATCAGAAACTGGGACATCGTCTCCGCCGTTCCGCCGGACTTCGAGATCACGATCCACAAAGTCCGCGCGAGATCCAGTCTGTCCAGTAAGGCCGCGATCGTGACAGGGTCGACGTTGTCGAGCACGTGCAGCCGCGGATGCCCGTTCCGCTCGCCCGCCGCGAGCGCGTTCCAGCCATGTTTCAGCAGTGCGGTTCGGAGCGCGATCGTTCCCAGCGCGGACCCGCCGATACCGAGCACCACGACGTCATCGAACTTGCCTTTCGCAGATTCCGCGAAGGACAGCGACTGCTCCAGCAGCTTTTCATCGGTCGCGACATCCACGAATCCAACGACGCCGCCCACGGTCAGCTCGCGGAACCGCGTGTGGGCGGCGTCGAAAGCGCCGGCGGATCCCGCCCATTCGCTCTCCGATATCCCGCCGGCCACGGCGGTGGCCATCATGTTGGTGTAGTCTATCGATAGCGCCATCAGTCAACTCTAACGGTGAGCCCGTCGAACGCCGGGGTGATTCCCTGCGGCAGCTCGGCCTCGAGATCGGCGTGCAGGTTGTCGTGCGTGAGATGAGTCAGGTACGTTCGCTCGGCGCCGATCGCGCGTGCCGCGCGCACAGCTTCCGGCAGACTGAGGTGCGTGGGGTGCTCGGTCCTGAACAGCGCATTGAGCACAAGGACCTTCACCCCGCGAAAGGCTTGGATGGCCGCGTCCGGGACGACTTGCGCATCCGTGATGTACCCCAGCTGTCCGACGCGGTAACCGAAAACGGTCACCGGCCCGTGGGGCAGCGCGACCGCGGTCACAGCCACGTCTCCGATCGTGACCGTCTCCCCGTCCGTCAGCGCGCGCATGACGCCTTCAGGCTTCGACGTTCCAGGAAGCGCGCGCACGCCGGCGTCGAAGATGTAGGTGAACCGGCGCGACAATCTGTCCAGCGAATCCGCCGGGCCGTACATGGTGATCGGCCCGTCCCGTCGCACCGTGATCGCGCGGATGTCGTCCAGCCCGTGGGTGTGATCGGCGTGGTCGTGCGTGAACAACACCGCGTCCACCCGGTCTATCGAGGCGGCGATCAGCTGCATGCGCAGCTCCGGCGGCGTGTCCACCAGCAGCCGGGTGCCAGCGTCCGTCTCGATCACGGCTCCTACCCTCGTTCGCTTGTCGCGCGGGTCGGCAGAGCGACAGACCGCGCAGTGACACCCGACCTGTGGAACGCCGAAGCTTGTGCCTGTTCCCAGGAAGGTGAGCTTCACACGCGCTCCACCTTGAGAAGATTGGTCGTGCCCGGGACGTCGAACGGTACTCCCGCGGTGACGACCAGCCGGTCGCCCTCCGCAGCGAGATGCCGCCGGATCACCACCTCGCGCGCGAGCCGCATCATCTGGTCGTACGTATCGCAGTGCGGCACGAGCTCCGGAATCACGCCCCACACCAGCGCGAGCTGCCGGTACGTGCGCGGCTGATCGGTCAGAGCCAGGATGGGTACGCCGGGCCGATACGAGGCGACGACCCTCGCGGAGAACCCGCCCTTGGTGAAGACGACCACGAGCGGAGTCGCGAGCAGCTGCACCGCCACCACCGTCGCCGCGGCGATCGCGAGCTCCGTCGGCACAACTCCATCGAGCCCGAGCGGGCCTGCTCTGCCCCTGTCTGGCTGCGGATGCTGCTCCGTCTCGGTGATGATCCGCCGCATCGCTTCGGCCGCGAGTCGCGGATACGCGCCGGCGGCCGTCTCCGCGGACAGCATCACCGCGTCGGTTCCGTCGAGAATCGCGTTGGCGACGTCGCTGGCTTCGGCGCGTGTGGGACGAGGATGCTCGATCATCGATTCCAGCATCTGCGTAGCGGTGATCACCGGCCTGCCGATGCGGTTGGCCAGAGCGATGATCCGCTTTTGCGCCATCGGCACCTCCTCGTACGGCAGCTCCACGCCGAGGTCGCCCCGCGCGACCATCACGGCGTCGGCGGTGCGGATGATGCTCTCGATGTTGGCCAGCGCTACATCCTTCTCGATCTTCGCGACGATCAGCACGTGCCTCGGCATCCGTACGCGGAGCGACTCGATGTCCTCCGCGCGCCTGACGAAGCTGAGCGCCAGATAGTCGAGATCGTGCGCGATGGCGAAGTCGATGTCGATCGCATCCTTCGGCGTGATGGATGGCGCGGAGACGTGAATGCCGGGAAGGTTGAGTCCCTTGTGGCTGCGCAGATCGCCGCCGTGGATCACCCGCGCGCGCACGCGGATGCCGTCGATGTCGAGCACGACCAGCTCGATCAGCCCGTCGTCCACGAGAATCCGGTCGCCCACGTGCACGTCGGTCGAGAGATTCTCGTACGTGACCGGGAACTCGTCCGGCGCCTCTTCGCCCTCATGCACGAGCACGACGTCGTCGCCCTGATTCAGCACGACCGTCTGTCTGAGGTCGCCTATCCGGATGCGCGGGCCCTGGAGGTCGCCCAGAATCGCTACCGGCTGGCCAAGCGCCGCCGCCGCTTCCCGGACGATCCTGATCGTTACTTCATGTTCCGCCGCGGTACCGTGCGAGAAGTTGATGCGCGCGACGTTCATCCCCGCCTGGATCAGTCCCCGGATGGCGTCCGGCGTGGACGTCGCCGGGCCCAGCGTACAGACGATTTTGGTGCGGAGAGTGCGTTTCGTTATCACGTAGCGTGAACGAGTAGGCTCATCTTCTTTGCGAGCCCGGCCGTCAGTTGATCGAACGATTTCTGGAAGCTCGCGAGCCCGTCCACCAACAGCTTGTTGGTGACTTCCTCCATCGAGATGCCGGCGGCTTCCAGCTCGGCGAGGCTCAGCTGCGCCTGGTCGAGACCCTCCGTGATGGACTGCCGTACCTTCCCATGATCGCGGAACGCGTCGAGAGTCGCGGGCGGGACAGTGTTCACCGAGTTCGGACCGATCAGCTCTTCGACGTAGATCGTATCCCCGTACTCCGGGTTCTTCGTGCCGGTGCTCGCCCAGAGCGGACGCTGCAGTCGCGCTCCCTTGGCCGCGAGCCGCTCCCAGCGCTCGCCGGAGAACTTCGCTTCGAACAGCCGGTACGCGAGCTTCGCGTTGGCGATCGCCGCCTTCCCGCGCAGACGCAGGACATGCTCACGCTCGGCAGCGGGCTTCGACGCCGCGATTTCGTTGAGCCGCTTGTCGACTTCGCTGTCGACGCGACTCACAAAAAAACTTGCGACCGATGCGACGCTGTCGATCGTATTCCCGGCGCGCAGCCGGTCTTCGAGCCCCGCGATGTACGCGTCGATCACGCGCGCGTGCGCGTTGATCGCGAAGAGCAGCGTGATGTTGACGTTGATCCCCTGGCTGATGAGCTGCCGCACAGCGATCGCGCCCTCCGCCGTCCCCGGAACCTTCACCATGAGATTCGGGCGGTCGACCGCGTGCCAGAGCCGCTGGGCTTCGCGCACCGTCGCCTCCGCGTCGTTCGCCGCGGCAGGAGAGACCTCGATGGAGACGTAGCCATCGCCGCCTTTGGTGCTGGTGTACACGTCGGCGAATATGTCGCACGCCGTGCGCACATCTTCAGTCTCGACGAGCTCGAACAGCTCGGACGGCGTCAGCTCCCGCGCGGCCGCGCTGAGCTGCTCGTCGTACTCGTGGCCTTCAGCCAGCGCTTTCTCGAAGATCGTCGGGTTGGTGGTCTCGCCCGTAATGAAGTCGGTCTCGATCATGCGGCGCAGCCGGCCGCTGGAGAGAAGCTCGCGATCGATAAAATCGAGCCAGATGGACACGCCGGCGTCGTGGAGTTGCTGCAGGCGGTTTGTGGACATGGGATTGCCTCTTTTGCGTCATCTTGCGGGAGTCCATCAAAAGTAACTTCATGCGGGTCTCGCGGCTCCATGGGTCCCAGGTAGGATTGGGGATCCGGCCGGATGTTCCCGACATTTCCACTGAGCACAGCAGCCAACAGCCAACAACGCTCCTCCATGAAAACGCACACGAGCTACCACACCTTCAATACGAAAAAACGGCAGGAGATCATCGACATCACAGACCTCGTCGAGAAGTGCCGCGCGGAAGCCGGTATCACCGAAGGAATGGTGCTGGTCTCAGCCATGCACATCTCGGCGTCAGTGTTCGTCAACGACCACGAGTCGGCCCGTCACCCACGGCGAGCTGGACTTCGGCCCCTGGCAGCGCGTCTTCTACGGCGAGTGGGACGGGCAGAGGCCGAAGCGAGTCGTCATCAAGGCGATGGGTGTCTAGTGGACTAGTGCCTGTAGGCGATCCTCCACACCCGCCCACTCACATCATCCGTCACGTACAGCGCTCCATCCGGCCCCTGGGCCACCCCGCTGGGACGGTGACGCGCAGTGTTGGGTTGGACATCCTGCGGAACGAAACCCGTCGCAAAAACTTCCCACGCGCCGTTGCTCGTGTTGTTGGTGAATGGAACGAACACGACGTTGTAGCCGCCCTGCGGTAGCGGCGCACGGTTCCAGGAGCCGTGGAAGGCGATGAACGCGCCGCCGCGATACTTGGCCGGGAACATCGAGCCCGTGTAGAACATCAACGCGTTCGGCGCCCAGTGCGCCGGCATCGCGGAGACATTCCCCTTCTTGGTCGAGCACAGGCCGGCTGTGCTGCCGTCGCCGCCGTATTCCGGGGCGAGGACGCGCATCCGGCGCTGCCCGTCCCAATAGCAGTACGGCCAGCCGAAATCGTCGCCGCTCGTCACGCGCAGAAGCTCCTCCGACGGCAGCTCCGCGTTCTGCTGCTCCGTGAACAGCGCAGACCAATTGGATGACAGGTTGTCACGGCCGTGACTCGCCGCGTACAGCACGCCGTCACCGGGATTGATCGCGAGACCGGTTGCGTTGCGGATCCCCGTCGCGAATCGCGCGGCGGGCGAGAACTCCTGGCCGAGCCTGTTCGCATCGAACCGCCAGATGCCAGCGCGCCTCTCCAGCTCCGTGCACGGGTTCACACCTGGTGACGCCGCTTGGCGGTCCTGGACCTGACACGCGTTTGTCTGCGAGCCGATGTTCACGTACAGGGAGCCGTCGCTCCCGATCACGAAGTTTCTCGAGCGATGACCGGGCGTGTACGGCATCCCCTTCACGACCGTGTCAGGCGATCCCGTCGGCGTCAGAGCTCCCGCGGGCTTCGGGTATCGAATGATCGCTATCCCGACATCCGCGTAGAGAAAGTCGCCGTGCAACGCGATGCCGGTATTGCCGGACGATCCGAAGCGCTGCCTGATATCCGCGACCCCGTCGCGATTCGTATCGCGCAGTC
>JBKJKB010000207.1:0-2676 GCA_046597675.1 Gemmatimonadaceae bacterium | reverse complement strand
GTCTCAGCGAGGTATCGGGCGGGGATGAAGACTCTCGGTCCGATCATCTCAGCGATCCCGGGGGTGCCGGGCACGTCGCTCACCGTTCCGATGATGAGGAACCTGGCGTAACCGATCGCGACGCTGTCGCCGATGCGGGTGTCGAGGGCTACGAGCAGCGAAGGATCGATGAGAGCGTGCGCGCCTGTTTGCAGCGCGGCCCATTTCCCGGCCGGCTCGGTCGTGATCTCCCCGTACAGCGGATAGTTGCCGCTCACGGCATGGATCGGTGCCAGCCGCGTGCCGCCGGTGCGCTGAGCGACGACCATCGAGGGGAACTTCGTCGCGCGGGCGAGCTCTATGCCGTTGATGGCGAGAGAATCGAAAAGCGAATCGACGACGGGACTGAATGACACGCGTGACGAGAATTGGATATCGCCGCCCAGGAGCGCGCGCGACTGCTCGCGGAGCGAGCTGGTGAGATTGGCCGCGAAGGAATCGATCGCGACCAGGGCGCCGACACCGAGCGAGATGGACGACATCGACAGCAACAGTCGTCTGCGCGCGGTCCTGCTCTCGCGCCAGGCGAGGTGCGCGATGGAGCGCCAGAGTCGCATCAGAGCTGGCGATCCTCCATGATCGCACCGTCGCTCAGGCGGATCAGGCGTCGGGCGCGTGTGGCGACCGTCTGTTCATGTGTCACGACGATGATCGTCGTGCCCGATTCGCGATTCAGCTCGACGACCGTGTCCATGATCATCTCGCCGGTGACGCCGTCGAGATTCCCGGTGGGCTCGTCGGCAAAGAGGATTCGTGGCGAGTTGGCGAAGGCGCGCGCGATTGCGACCCGCTGCTGCTCGCCGCCCGAGAGCTGCGCGGGGAAGTGGTTGCCGCGCTTGCCGAGCCCGACCCGAGCGAGGAGGTCACGCGCGCGAACGGAAGCGTCGCGCTCGCCGCGCAGCTCCAGCGGGACCTGGACGTTCTCCAGGGCGGTGAGCGCGGGAATCAATTGAAAGCTCTGGAACACGAATCCGACTTTTGCGCCGCGCAGCCTGGCGCGGCCGTCCTCGGACATCGCCGTAATGTCGTCGCCATCGAGGACCACCGTGCCCCGTGTCGGTGTATCCAATCCGGCGAGCAGGCCGAGCAGCGTAGTCTTGCCGCTGCCGGACGGCCCGGAAATGGCGACGAGGTCACCCTGCGGGATGTTAAAGCTGACATCCCGGAGCGCTGTTAAGCTTGATGAGCCGCTCTGGTATTCCTTTGTGAGGTTGGTGGCGACGAGCATGAGAATCCCTTGGATCGCGTTGGTTGCTTTCGGTGCGGCGTGCGCGCCGGATGAAAAGATTAGCGCACGCGCGGATGCGGGGCAGGTGGACGTGGAGGAAACCCGCGTCGCCGGCTCGAGCGCGACCGCGAGCGAGTCGCGCGAATCGCTCGGGCCCGCGACGAAAGTTCTGTTCGTTGGAACCAGCCTGACGGCCGGGTACGGACTTACGCCGGAGCTGGCGTATCCGGCGATCGTCGCGAAGCTGGCGGAAGCGGACGGACTGCCGATCCAGATCGTGAACGCCGGCTTGAGCGGTGAGACATCGGCGGGCGCGCTCAGGCGGATGGACTGGCTCCTTCGCACTCCCGCGGACGTGATCGTCATCGAGACCGGCGCGAACGACGCGTTGCGCGGACTGGATCCTGATTCGACGCGCGCGAATCTCGAGCGGATCATCGCGATCATCAGGCAGGCACAGCCACGCGCGCGGATCGTGCTGGTACAGATGGAGGCGCCGCCCAATTACGGCATCGGCTACGTGCGGCGATTCCGCGCCATGTATGGCGATGTCGCGCGCGTGGAGCGTGTGGTGCTCGCGCCGTTCCTGCTCGACGGAGTCGCCGGACTGCCGGCGCTGAACCAGGCGGACGGCATTCATCCGAACCGCCGGGGCGCGGAGCTGGTTGCGGGGAACGTCTGGAAGGCGCTCAAGCCGGTCGTCGAGAGGGTGGAGACCGCGGCGGGCGATTAGGACTTGCAGGTCGCTCAGCCGGGTTACATCGTGTGAGCGGAGGGCTTATGACGAGTCCCATCGGTCGCGCACGTTGTATCCGTCGCTGGTCTGCGGGCATGTGTTGCCTCGCCGCGACCGGCCTTGCGAGCGAGACCCGCGCCCAAGCGACGTCGTCCGAGCTGGGCGGCGTCGTGGTGAACGAAGCGGGGGATTCGTTGAGCGACGTATCGGTCTCGATCGCGTCGGGTGGTGGGATCACAAAGACGGACGCCGCTGGCCGGTTCCATTTTCGCAGCGCGCCGTGGGGTCAGGTTCGGCTGCGGTTGCGGGCACTCGGATATGCCCCGATGGACACGCTGTTGCTGCTGCAGAGTGGCACCGCGTATTCGGTGCGGCTGCAGCTGAGACAATTCGTGCCGCAGTTGGACACGGTGCGCGTCGAGGCTACGCTGGCTTACGGCAAGCCCGCGCGCTACCGCCATACGGGCAAGTTCGACGATTTCTATGAGCGTCGCGCGAAAAAGCCCGGGTCTTTTTTCACGCGGGAAGACATCGAGAGATCCGGGAGCAGCAGGGTTTCCGAGCTGATATCATCGGTGCCGGGAATCACCTTGGGATACCGCCTGAGTCCGAGGGGAATGACGCCCCACCTCAGGGTCGCCAGGTGCACCGCGCCGAAGATCCCGCTGGGTGG